>DAIRSD010000051.1:0-15562 GCA_036804625.1 Aureliella sp.
GCGTCGTGTTGATCAGATTTTCAATGACGCGGTCTGCGTAATCGAAAATGTGCTTGGTTGCGACGATCCGGAAATTGTTGGTAGGTTGCAGAGCATCCTGACCAATGCTAGGGATATTCGGCGAGTCATTCAGAGAATCGGTCAGCGAATGGCCCCCTCGGATGCGCAGCCAACAGGACAATGCGACCCGCCGTATCAAAAACTGGAGGGCAAACGCATTCTGATCGTGGACACGGACAAGCAGGTCGTGCAGGACGCGCATTCTTACCTGGAGAAATATGGGTGCATTGTCGAGTCGGCACACAATGGCAATGAAGCGGTTTGCATGTTTCGCAATTGTGGCTCGGGGACGGGCTACGATGTGGTCATCTCGTCGATCCACCTGCCGGACTACAGCGGATATCAGTTGATGCTTAGGCTACAGAAACTGGTCAATCCGGTGCCACTAGCTTTGATGCAAGGATTTGGCCATGATCCAGGTCACGTTATTGTCAAAGCCCGCGAAGCAGGCTTACCCAAGAAATCGTTGATGTCCAAGCCATTCAAACCTGCTCAGATTCTGACCGTGGTTGAGTCGATTATCGATAGCAAGAACATCAGCTAGGCCCACTGCATGCACTCACTTTGGCCATGGTTGGCTTTGATGCTCAGTTGGGTTGGCAATTGTGGCTTCTGGCTGTTTTGCTTCAACCGCGTCAATGCGTTTGGATATCCCCGTCCCATCGCCAAGCTGGGCGAAAAGGTTTGTATCAGCCTGTGTTTTCTCATTCCCGGGCTGGTGCTTTGGTGGTGCTGGCCATCCGTGTCGCTGTGGTTGCGTGGTGCCCAATTTTGGCCCGAGGCCGCACCCATGGCGTTCAGATGGTGGCTGGCGTTCAGTTGGGCCTGTTTGATGGTTCTTGGGCCACTTTGGCTTGAGTCCCGGCGGTGGTTGATCCCACCCAAACATTTGGTTGAAACTCAAAGCCAGCTCTATAACGTCCACCAGCACATTCCAGGCGGCTCGGCAGCCAATTTATCGACTCGCTGCTGGTCGCTTTTGCCTCTAAACGAATGGGCGCATTTGGAGGTCACTCAAAAGACGATACAGCTCTATCGCGATTTGCCGGCTTGTCATGCATTTAAGATTGGCCACCTGTCCGACTTGCATTTCACGGGACAGTACAGCGAGGACCATTATCATTTTGTAGTTGATCGCATGATGGAATTGGAAGCGGATCTAATCGCGATCAGCGGCGATATCATCGACTTTCAGGATTTCCTTCCACTGGTCGATTCTGTTTTGGGACGCTTAAGCGCTCCGCTAGGTGTCTACTATGTTTTGGGAAACCATGATCGACGACTGCGCGACATCAATCCACTGGTATCCGCTTTGGAACAGATCGGTTTGTACGATTTAGGGACTCGTGACTATCGATTGCAGCATCGTGGTTTGCCGATCCTGCTGACCGGGGACGAATCACCTTGGTTCCGGCGTCGCCTCGAGGGGTCGGCTGGGACCGCGGAAAACCAATCTGCCTGGGTAGACGCTTCATTTGACGGATTGCGATTGGCAGTGGCCCATACTCCCGACCGCATTGGCTGGGCTAGACAAAGGCAGATCGACCTGCTGCTGGCCGGACACACTCACGGAGGTCAGGCCAGATTTCCGCTTGTCGGACCCTTGGTCGCACCAAGTCTTTACGGCAGCAAATTCGCCTCGGGCCTTTTTGCCTTGCCGCCAACTGTGATGCATGTTTCTCGAGGCGTAGCTGGCACGCACACGATCCGCTGGCGCTGCCCACCAGAAATTTCGCTTCTGACGCTGGCTAACTGTCAACCCAAAAGAACTCGTTAGAATATCGTGATACTTTTCCGGTTTGAAGCGGCAACTCAAGATACTCTATTTTGATTCATCAATATGCAGCAATACTTAGATCTGATGCGCAAAGTCTTAGAACAGGGTTCGATCAAATCGGATCGCACCGGCACTGGAACGCGCAGCCTGTTTGGTTATCAGATGCGATTTGACCTGTCCGAGGGATTTCCAGTAGTAACCACCAAGAAACTGCATCTGCGTAGCATCATCGTCGAACTGCTGTGGTTTCTACGAGGCGAGACCAACGTTGACTTCCTGCGACAACATAAGGTTTCGATCTGGGATGAATGGGCTGATGCCAGTGGCGAATTGGGACCGGTTTATGGCAAGCAGTGGCGAAGCTGGCCGACCGCCGATGGCCAGGCGATCGATCAGATCAGTCAAGTGCAGCAGATGATTCGCACCTGCCCCGATTCTCGCCGGCTGATTGTGAGCGCCTGGAACGTGGCGGACGTTCCTGCGATGGCCTTACCACCATGCCACCTGCTGTTTCAGTTTTATGTTGCCGAAGGAAGGTTAAGCTGTCAGCTTTATCAGCGCAGCGCAGACCTATTCCTGGGCGTGCCGTTTAATATCGCCTCTTATGCCTTGCTGACTTTGATGATGGCTAAGTCGACAGGATTGATGCCCGGCGAGTTCATTCATACGCTGGGCGATGTGCATCTGTACAACAACCATTTAGATCAAGCTCGACTGCAGTTGACTCGCCAGCCGCGCCCGTTGCCAAAGATGCTGATGCACGGTCATCAGTCAAGCGTATTGGACTTCTGCCTGGAAGACTTCGAGCTGATCGGATATGATCCTCACCCCCACATTCCTGCTCCAGTAGCCGTATGAACGCTTTGCACATTCGACCAGATGCCCCATCCGATTGGACGTTGATCGTAGCCATGGATCGCTGCGGAGTCATCGGTCGCGATGGGGATTTGCCCTGGAGATTGAGTAGCGATTTGAAGCGATTCAAGGATCTTACGATGGGCCACTGTCTGTTGATGGGGCGCAAGACCTATCAATCGATTGGTCGTCCGTTGCCGGGCAGGCAGACAATCGTACTTTCACGCCAGGGCCTGACCCTTCAGCATCCCGATGTCATCGTGGTCGATCGTTTAGATCAGGTCGCATCACACGTTCAGCCCGATCGACTGGTGATGGTTGTCGGTGGTGCTCAGATCTATCGCGATGCCCTTTCTCGTTGCGGGCAACTGTGGATCACACGAGTTCAAGCAGATGTGGGCGGTGATACCTATTTTCCGGACGTCGATTGGCACAACTGGCGTTTGATGTCTCGGGAGTCCATCTCAGCCGGTCCCAAAGACCAATGGCCCACGGAGTTCGAGAAGTGGAGCCGCTGCTAGTTTCTCAAGAATCGTCCCGCACGCCCGTGGGCCGCTTGGCCCCTTCGCCAACGGGTAAACTGCATTTGGGCAACGCTCGTTCGTTCCTGCTCGCCTGGTTATCGATCCGACAGCAAAAGGGGATCATGATCCTCAGGATCGAAGATATCGACTCGGCAAGAGTCAAGCCCGGAGCGGTTCAGGCGACCATGGACGACTTGCGATGGTTGGGCTTGGATTGGGATTTTGGTCCTGATCTGCCACCGGCGTGCGTTGGCCAAGTGCCTGTGACCCAGTCGCTCAGGCTGGATCGCTATCGACAGGTACTCGAACAACTGATCCTGGACGGCCGAGTCTACCCCTGTCGCTGCACGCGAAGCCAAATAGCGCAGGCTGCCTCCAGTGCGCCACATGAATCAAGTTGGGCTCAACTAGATGGTCCCATCTATCCCGGTACATGTCGACCAGACGATCGGTCGCCATTTTTTAGTGTGCCAAGCAGATCAGGTTCCAGCGATGCAGTGTCCCCATCTGACCAAATTGAGCAAGTGGCTTTGCGCTGGGCATTTCTTCCCGGTGTTGTACAGTGGCATGATCAACTGCTGGGCAGTCAATCGGCCAATCCGCTGAAACAACTGGGAGATTTTGTTATCGGACGGGCTTCAGGTTTACCGGCCTATCAATTGGCAGTTGTCGTGGACGACTATGATATGGGCGTTACTGAGGTGGTGCGTGGCAGCGATCTATGCCTAAGCACCTTTCGCCAAGTTGACATCCTGCGGCACTTGGGCTGGCCAATCCCCAGTTACTACCATGTGCCCTTGATGTTATCGTCCGACGGTCACCGTATGGCCAAGCGGCAAGGCGACTCCATCGCCGAATTTCAGCATCAGCGATTAGCACCTGAAAAGATCATTGGCTACTTGGCTTGTAGCGCGGGCCTGATCGATCGAATCGAACCGGTTGCCGCGCGCGATCTGATTGGCACTCTACAATGGCAGCGACTACCCAAACATCCAACAACCTTCACAGGGCTGCTTGAGCGGGTCGAATAGCCATTTTTTTGATCGGCTCTAACCTAGATTGATGGTCACAGTCTTGGTCTCGGTATATGCCCTCAGACCGTCTTCGCCTAACTCGCGACCCTGGCCGGACATCTTAAATCCGCCAAATGGTGCCGCTGCGTCAAAGACGTCGTAGCAGTTGACCCAAATCGTGCCCGCTCGAACTCGCTTGGCAAAATCATGAGCCTTGGTCACATTGCTGGTCCAAACCGCTGCCGCTAGACCATAGAAAGTTCGATTGGCCCGAGCGATCAGATCCTCCCAGTCGCGGAATTTTAGTACGCTCATCACCGGACCAAAGATTTCGTCCTGAGCGATTGACATGTTGTCGGTCACGTTATCAAAAATGGTCGGCTCGATGAAGTAACCACGATCGCCATGCCGTTTTCCACCGGTTACACAATTGGCACCTTCCTTCTTGCCCTGATCGATGTACGACATGATCTTATCAAACTGAGCCTGATCCACCTGAGGGCCTTGCCGAGTATCCTTATTCAGCGGTGCACCCAACTTTCTCTGAGCGGCAAGTCGCTTCAGCTTGGCAACAAATTCATCGTGCACGCTTTCTTCGACAAACACTCGACTTCCCGCACAGCAGCACTGGCCTTGATTGAAGAACAGGCCCGTGTCAGTACCCGCTGCGGCGGCGTCCAGGTCGGCATCAGCCAGAATCACATTAGGGCTCTTTCCACCTAGTTCAAACGTCAGTCGTTTCAGCGACTGGGCCGCTTCGCGCATAATGATCTGTGCGGTTCGGTGCTCGCCGGTGAACGCAATCTTGTCCACGCCAGGATGTTGGACCAGCGAACCGCCTGCCGTGGGACCATAGCCGGGCACCACGTTGATGACTCCATCGGGAATGCCCGCTTCCTGAGCCAACTGAGCCATCCGCAGACAGGTTAGCGGCGTCTGCTCGGCTGGCTTCATGACAATCGTACAACCGGCAGCCAAAGCCGGCCCCCACTTCCAAGCCGTCATCAGCATCGGAAAATTCCAGGGAATGATTTGGCCAGCCACACCCACCGGCTCTTTGCGTGTGTAGGTAAAGAAGTTACCGTTAACCGGAATCGTCGCTCCATGAATCTTGTCTGCAAATCCGGCGTAATACCGCAAGCAATCGATCACTAGCGGCAGGTCAGCATTTCGAGCGTCTGTGATCGGCTTGCCATTGTCCAAGCTTTCAAGAGCTGCCAATTCATCGATCTCTTCTTCGATCAAGTCCGCCAGCCGATGCATCAGCTTGCCACGCTGACGAGCATCCATACGGCTCCAAGGTCCCGAATCAAACGCGCGACGGGCCGCATCAACAGCCAGATCGATATCCTCCTTGTCGCCCTCGGCCACCTCGGCGATCACCTCTTCAGTAGCTGGGTTAATCGTAGGAAACGTCTTGCCACTGGCCGAAGGCAGCCACTTGCCAGCGATAAAGCAATCCGTATGACGCACTTTGGGAGTCTGCACTGTTTCAACTACTGTAGCCATCGAAAGCTCCTTAAAGGAATATTATGGGTGAAGAATCGCTCGCTCAGGGGCCGGTTTCGTCCAAGATGTCCAGGCCGATATTGTACAACCAATTGCAGCCAACAATCAACTAGGCGAATAGCATGGCCAGCAAAACTGGAGCCTGCATTGTAAACGTGGCAAAGTACGGAATTTTCTTTCAGTTGTGCCGATGGCCAACAGCTAAACACCGCAGAAACATTCTAACGGGACCGCCCGATCCCGTTGTAATCAATCCGATCCCGCCTACCCCAGAAATAGCCGATCGCTCTGCCGATCCAGTCCACGTAGATAGGTTTCAGTACTCAGTACTCGTTATTCAGCAGCCAGAGAAGCGACCATCTTTTCTACTTTCTGACGTTAACGATCAAACAATGCTAGCCCGACGCGCAAGTCTTGAAGTTGCGTTAGTTGATTGACTCGACACACGCTCAATGGCGAGTCGTGCTGGTATTCTAGGTAGATTATCATCTGCCTATCGCCTAGACAAAATTAGGCGTGCGGGACGTCAGACGACGCTCAAAAAATAAGGGTTACTAGGGATAAATCCCTAGCAACCCTATAAGTGCTCAAGTAAGACAATCGCTTCTAGCGGCTACGTCGGCGGATAGCAACAGGTAGCATTGCAAGGCCGAAAAGAAGTGCCGAGGAGGGCTCTGGAACCGCAAAGAAGTAACTGTCATAAAACGCACCGTTCAGGCTACCTTGATTGGTGAACGCCCAATTGGTCATGTTCATGGTGAAGTCGTAACGATAGAAGCCGGGAACGTTGGGATTTTGAAAAATGCCCCGCAGATGTCCCGTCACGTTGGTAGGGTGATTCAACGCTTCATAGCCACCGTCAACGCCATTGTAGGTTGCGGTCAGTCCATCAGCTACAGCCAGTAGTTCCCAAGAACCGAAAGTTCCAACCGTAAGTAATTGAGTGGGATTGGCCAAAGGTGCTGGACACAAACGAGCAAACACATCTAAGTAACTAGCGTTTGTTCCATTTGCGGTCAGAGTAAATTGGCTACCGTTGACTACATTTGCATTGAGCGATGACCAAAAGCCATTGGCGGTATAGCTGGTGGTCGAGTTTTGGTCATTGAACTGTAGCAAACCGAAATTCGAATTGTTCGGGTTACCCGCTCCACTGTAGGCAGGCCCTGCCTGAGTGGTGTAGTACCAAGCTGTTTCAAAGGCCACCGTGGGACTGTATGCAATATCGTTAAAATACAACGCTAAGTCTCGCTGCGGGGCCGCATGGGGGCCGCTGAGCGCATTGACTTGATTCTGAGCATCGGCCAGCGTTCCGTAAACGGATACGTTTCCCGTGTATCCAAAGCGATCCGTTTGAAAGCTAAATTGAGCATGTGCTGTCAACGAAAAGCACAGGCTGCCTAGCGTTGCCATAAGCATGGCTAACTTCGCTGCGAACATTCTACTAGTCATGATGATCCCTCGATTAGGATTGGTATAGAAATGGGAATGCGTCAAGTTTCGACAGCCTTGTCATCGACATATTCTGATTAGTCTACAGATTCGTGTCATCTTGTCAAAGAGCGACAGCCGCTATTTTGGTGCTATTTAACACAAAGCTCAAACACCCCAATTGGTGGGGTCGCAGTTTTTGCGGGGGCATGTGGTGAGCGACCTTGATAACCCTCGTGAACTTTGCCTAAATGCTCGATCAAGCAGCGGCTAGGATACTGGTCAACTTCAGATGACTTCCCGGGTCAATTGAGGAAACACTTTAGAAACTTTTTGTAATAGGTAGTCCCCGTAAGTCCCCTGAAAATCATGCACATTCGCATGATCCCACCTTAAATTGCGATCATCCGTAACGGGTAGCTGAGCCAGTGCCTGGATGGGGCTAATTGGCGAATGGAAGTTGGGATCGAAGAAGACCGGAAATGAAATACGATCTCTCTGCGCCACGTTCAACACTCGATGTGGCGTCGATCGGTAGATGCCTCGAGTAAGCCGCTCGAGCATATCTCCGATGTTGCAAATGAACGATCCCGCAATGGGAGGGGCATCGATCCAGCGTGAGCAACTTTTAACCTGAAGCCCACCCGAATCGTCTTGCTTGAGGATCGTGATCAAGCCGTAATCGGTATGTTCACCACCACCCCACGTAGGTTGATTATTGCCAATCGTATCTGAGCGTCCTACAGGCCCGATAGAGTTCTGATTGGAGCTTGGGTAGTTAAAAATGCGGAACAACACCAAGGGATCGCCAGTATAGTGATTGCTAAAGTAATCTTGGCCCAGCCCCAAGCTAAGAGCCATACCCGACATCAGCGAGTGCCCAAGCTGAGTTGCCGCAGTTAGGTACTCAAGAACGGTTTCTCGAAAGCCCTCAATTCTAGGAAATAAATTGCGACCATGCAGCGGTGTTCTTGCAACAACATCCGGATGTCGGTCATCCAGCTCTTGACCTAGATATAATCCTTCTTTCAAGTCTGGTTTGCCAGAGGTTAGCTCGTCGCCCACTGGAAAATAGCCCCGCCAGGCTCGTCCGCCCCGTGCCATATTGATCTCCATCTTCTCTTGAATGGGCAGCGAGAAGAATTGGCGACTAAGGTCTTCCAGTCGGCTGACAAGCTGGTCGGGGATTCCATGCCCAACGACATAAAAAAATCCCACGTCACAACAAGCTCGCCCAAGCTGCCTAGCTACTTGCAAGCGATCAGAATCAGAGCTTGGCTGGACCAGCGCAGAAACGTCGATGACTGGCACCTTTGAAAAATCGATCGGCGAATCTTCTGAATTAGATGGACTATCATGAGACATGTGAAGAATCCGTTTTTTGTGAGCCAAAAGGTTGGCTTATTTCGGCTTGGCTACTGGTTGATTGGCTCGACCAGCGGCTGATCGCGGAATTGTCGATGGCATGATTTGCAGTTCGTTGTCAATCGCTGAAGGACCGCAGATGCGGATTGCGGCTGGGCAATCGAATCTCGTAATAATTCTTCTAACTGCACGGCGGCAGTCAGCCCTTGACTCATCAAGGCTACAAAAGCGTGAGGCCATTTTTCGTTCAGCGCAGTTCGCAACATCTCCGTGTAGTGCTCCTTTAGCAATAACGCTTCGTGAGCAGGCTTGAGATCGGGATGGTCTACCGGGGATTGCCAATTCGATTTTTCGATCGCCTGCAAGTGACTGAAGGTATGCTCCAAGGTAACCATGGATTCGGCCATTGCCGGAAGCTTGGCCGCTTCCGGAAAGTCGACCTGAATTGCATCCAGGACGGTTCCCTTGATCGCTTGAGCTGCCTGGGCGGTTGCGTACAACCCTTGATAGTCGGGGCTGGTGCCCGCAGTCCTTAATATGTTAACCGCTTGATCGGGCTGCAATCGTCCAGTAGCCACACATGCAACCGCTGCCGCCGTGGGGCTGCGATGTTTGCCATGATGACAGTGAATATAGAATGGCCCCGGCAGGTCTCGCAGCGCCTTAGCTAATTGAATCACCCTTTCGCGCGAGATGCCATCGTAGCCATGGGGTAGGTGAACGGTGCGCAAACCATATCTCAAAGCCGTAGCCGCATTTGGCGCAGCCCCATCCACACTGATGATGGTCTTGACCCCCAACTCGCTCAACTCCTGGTAAGCGGCTTCGCCATCCGGCTGACCACCCGAGATCACATCTTGAGTTATTCGGTAAGCATTGGGCAACCTATTTGACTCAATGCGGGCGGGCGGTGAAACTGGTGGCTGAGCCCAAGTGGCAGGGCAGGCGAGAACCAACAGCGATGTAACGGCGACACATGCCGCTGAAGGAATTAGTTGGTAGGCTTGGCACACTCGAATCCCCAACAACCCAATGACTCCTTCCCTAAAAAAACGCACAGGCCTGCATGACAGCACAACATTAGCAGAGCGAATATTATAGGCGAATCTGCAGATTTGGCCAGGAATGACTCTAGCAACATTAAGGCTTGTGGTTTTAATTAGTTGCGGCTAGAATGCCGCCCTACTTGACCGAGGTGTTCTCGGTCGAAATTCAGTCATTTGGACTGGCAACAAGCGGGCGGCTGCCTTTGGATTTCCAGCAGCTCCACGTCGAACTCTTCGACCGCCCCACCCACAGAAAGGTTAAGAGGTACTATCTATGTCTGGCATGCGTCGGCCACCAACAGCCAAGAGTCGTGCTCGTAAGCGTTCCCGTATTCGTTCCAGGGCCAAGAGAAAGGACCCATTGTTCGTCGACGGCAAGCGACCACGCCCCATGTTCATCGACTATAAGGACGTGGAAACTCTGAAGAAACTGGTAAATCGCCACGGTCGCATCGTCGGGCGTCGCAAGACCGGCTGTTCAGCAATCAGCCAGCATGCGGTAACGTCCGCAATCAAGCGTGCTCGCTTTATGGCGCTGCTTCCCTACGTTGGCGAGTAGACGACTTGTGCTTGAGCAAATTCCACAGCTACCTTTTATGGTGGCTGTGTTTCTACCGTGGGTTGCCTTTTGTTATATCGCGTTGCTTTTTAGGCGACTTAGAGAAACTGCGCCATCCTCAAAATCGATACAATCGCTATCTGGGATTGAATTTTTTTGCTCATGCCATTTTGCCTTTTTCATAACATAGGTGGACCGCTGCCACCCGTGAGATCGGCGCTCATGTGGGAACTACGATCATGGCAAACTGCTTCGTCACGAATCGGCGCATCGAGTTCTGCGAGACGGATGCTGCGGGAATCATCCATTTTTCTTCGTTTTTCTGCTATATGGAGCAGGCGGAACACGCTTTTTTGAGAAACCTTGGCACCAGTGTAGTCCAGCCACTGCCTGAAGGTGGACATCTGAGCTGGCCAAGGGTCCATGCAGAATGCGATTTCATTCAGGCGGTCCGATTCGAAGACGAATTGAAAATCTGTCTTTGGGTGGCTCGACTTGGCAATAAAAGCGTCAGCTATCGATTCGACTTTTTGGATTCACTTGATAAGCTAGTAGCTAAAGGTCTTGTGACGGCTGTTTGCTGTCGAGTTGGCTTGGGCGGAAGCCATATCGAGTCCTGCTCGATCCCATTGCCACTTCACCAACAATTATCAGAGTTTACCTGCGACCGGTAGTCGCTAATTTTCTGCGTTCGAACGCAGAAGGAGATATCGTGGAAAATACATGGCTGGAACCCATGCTGATCGTTCAGTCGGTCGTGGGATTGGTCGCTGGGATTACCGGTATTTTCTTGTTACTGAAAGCGTTCAGCTTTCAAATGTCCTACGTTTTTGGGATGCTGATGTGCCTACTCAGCACAGCATTGTTGACAATGGTTGGGCTGATGATTCCACTGCTTGTCAACTCAGGTGAGACGATTCTACAGTCTCATCTAACAGCGGATGTACTCATGTACGGCACCGCAACCCTGATTGTGGTGGCGATACTGGCCTTCATCATCGACCACGTTACGGAATTCCCAGCCATCCTAACTGTCGCGGCTGCAGCCTGCTTTTCGATTGCCATCTTTCCCTGGATCTACTGGAGCCAGCAGGGACAGCTAAACGATCGTTTCTCGATTGTGATCACTCAGCCGCAACCCAAGGGCAACGAAACGGCTAAAGAACTGATTCAGGAATTGAACGTCAGCGCCAGAACAGAAAAAGAGAAGGATAAGACGAACGGCGATCTAAACGACTATCTTTTGGGGGCAGCCCCTCAAGTAAGCCAACTGGGAGGCTCAAGCCAGACACCAGACACACGGCGAGCTACACGACCACCTTTAGCCGCCCACCCCTCAAAAACGCCAACTGGACGCCTCAAGCCTAACACCTGACGCCGGCAACAGCACTGCAACTCCAGGAAATTCGGGCGAAGACTGGCTATACGATACCCCGAAGAAGTGAGTCAGCCAAAAGCTACTTCTTCTTCTCGACGTGTACCGTATGCTTTCGAAGTCGAGGACTGTACTTCTTGAGACGCAGCTTCTCACCGCCGCTTTTGCGGCGTAGCGTGTAGTTGTAGTCGCCAGTTTCCTCGCAAACCAGATGGATTACTTCAAGCTTTTTCTTGCCCTTGGCCATAATCGATAACTCTCTAAACTACTACTGAATGTCGCTATTGGGTCAATCCAAACTTGATTGGTACTACTGATCAGACGCTGGCGAATTGGATTCTGCATTACCAAAGTCAGGCTTTTGACTCTTCTTGGCAGAACGATCGTTCCGCCCAACAAATTCTAGAATTGCGCGAGTGCCAGCATCACCAAGCCTGGGTTTGGCAAGTCGTAGGATCCGAGTGTATCCACCGGGTCGATCTTCAAATCTCTCAGCCAATTGGTCACAGAGGATCTGCACAGCCTGCTTGCTCTGCAGAATCTGATAAAGCCTTCGGCGAGCCGCAACAGCGGGCGCTCGGGCAGCCACCCACTGGCTATGCCGCTCACTCTTTCGCCACTGCTTCCAGGATTCGGAATTGCGATCAGCGTCCGTTCCGAACTCAGCCGCAGCCTGCTCGGCGATCCGGCAGTTCTTGGCCAGCGTGACGCACTTTTCCACCAACGGACGAATCTCTTTCGCCTTCTCTAACGTCGTTACAATCCGTCCCTTGACTTTGGGTGGATTGGGATCCAACTCGTCGGTTTCTCGCTCGGTCAAGACGATTGCCGTTACCATATTACGAAACAGCGACCTGCGATGGCTGGGGGCTCGACCAAGAACTCGACCATGTCTTTTGTGACGCATTGCACTAACCGTATTCTGCTACAAAGTTTCTTAAACCAAAATTCTACTGGACGAGCCCGCTCAATGGGGCTCCGCCTAAAATAATCCGCTTAGCGTTGGCTCTGCGATGATGGCAACCGCATTCCTAGGTGAAGACCCAGAGTGGACAATTTTTCACGAACTTCCATCAACGTGGTCTCACCAAAGTTGCGAATTTCAAGCAGTTGATCTTCGTTTCGCTGAACCAATTCACGGATCGTTTGAATCCCTTCGCCAACCAAACAGTTTCCAGCTCGAACGCTCAACCGCAATTCAGCGATACTCATGCCTAACTTGGCGTCCAGTTGGGCTTCGGCAGACCCTGGTCCACCGCGAGCGGTCGCATGGACCTGCTTACCCAGTTCCGTATACTGAACAAACGGATTTAAGTGCTTTCTGAAGATCTTAGCAGCTTCGACCAGAGCCATCTCAGGCGAGATCGAACCATCAGTCCAGATCTCCAAGTTCAAACGATCGTAGTTTGTCTTTTGACCAACGCGAGTCTCTTCAATGTCATATCGCACTCGAACAACCGGACTGTAGATGGCATCCACAGGGATAATGCCGATTTCATGATCTCGCGAACTGTGCTCAGAGGCTGGCACGTAACCGCGACCGTTTTCTACCACCATCTCCATTCCGAATTCGACGTCGCTAGTCAGCGTAGCCAAAACGTGGTCTTTGTTGATGATCTCGACATCGGAGTCACCTTGCACATCGGCACCAGTGATAACTCCGGCGGAATTTCTTTCAACTGCAATCACCTTGGTTGAGTCGCTGTGATTCTTTACGACTAGGCTCTTGACGTTCAGCACAATGTCCGTGACATCTTCAAGGACGCCAGGCAAAGTCGTAAACTCGTGCTGAGCACCTCGGATCTTGATCTGAGTGACAGCGCTCCCCTCAAGTGCTTGTAACAGGACGCGGCGAAGGCTATTGCCCACGGTTGTGCCAAACGTTCGCTCAAAAGGTTCAGCCACAAACTTACCGTAGGTGCTGGACAGAGTATGATGATCCACTTGCACCGAACTTGGCAGTTCCAAACCACGCCATTTGATGTGCATTTCTTATCCCCTATATTTGAATTTTCAAAGAGCCCAGCCGATTCCAAACTCCACACGAACGAGCCCAATCAGCTTGCCGATGCCAGTCGGTCGAAACCACCGAGTCAGAACCTTAAACGCGGCGTCGCTTTCTTGGGCGACAGCCGTTATGTGGAATGGGCGTTACGTCTTCAATTGTCTTGACAGTCATTCCAGCGGTTTGCAGTGCAGAAATCGCACTCTCCCGTCCGGAACCTGGTCCTTTGACTCGGACCTCCAGTTCCTTCATGCCACACTTGGCAGCCTTCTCAGCCGCCTGTTGTGCTGCCATCTGACCGGCAAACGGCGTGCTCTTGCGAGACCCCTTAAAGCCACAGGTGCCGCCACTAGCCCAGCACAATGTATCACCCTTGACGTCCGTGATGGTGACAGTTGTGTTGTTAAACGTCGAGCAAATATGTGCGATGCCTTGCGTCACATTTCGCCGAGTCTTACGTCGTTTCTCTTTACTCACCTGAAGTCCTCTACACTTTTCCTAAATCGCTGCCTCAACTGAAGCAACTCAATTCATCGCCTAGTTTCGTATCGTTGCCAACTGAACTATTCACAGACTCTAATCAACCAACAAATTCTTCAACCTACTTGTACAAACCGCTACGGAGAACAATCAAACTGCGCAGCCCACTCGCGTTGCGTAACTCGATCGCACTGCCACCGGATCGATATTCCATCGATCCGACGGCCGCATGACTACTTCAAGTCCTTAACGCCCTTCTTGCCCGCGACCGTCTTGCGTGGTCCCTTTCGCGTTCGCGCGTTTGTTCGCGTTCGCTGACCGCGTACCGGTAAACCCGACCGATGACGAAGCCCACGATAGCACTTGATCTCACGCAGCCGATTGATGCTTTGGCCTACGGCTCGCCGCAACGGACCTTCTACCGTGTAGTCGCGCTCCAGCAACGTCGACAAGCGACTCAATTCGTCCTCGTCCAGTTCACGAGCCCTTTTTTCTGGGTCGATCTTGGTCTTGACGCACACCTCGCGAGCAATATTTGGGCCAACGCCATACAAATAGGTCAGCGAAATGGCGCCTTTCTTGTCGTTTGGAATGTCCACACCGAGTAAACGCGGCACGGAGGTCTCCTTCAAAAATATTGTAAAGTATTAAACTGTAATGACTTGTGTCTATTCTGGCCCACAAAGCTAGCTTCCTGGGCGAAAAGTTTGATATTCTAACCCAGGTCGGGCTCAACTGACAAGCCTTAATCCTGCCGGTTGGTGAACACTTTTTGGCCACTAGACCGGCATAATCGACCGATCCCCTGCACGGGCTACATCCGGCCACCCAAGATTCCAGACCATCCATCGACGGCTAGGACTCCAGCATACCTTTGTAGTTTCTCATCAGCAGGTGATTATCGATCTTCTGAATCAAATCAAATCCTACACTGACGTCAATCAAAAGTCCGGTACCACCATAAATAGAGGCCACCGCGAAACTGACACCCAACTGAGTCTGTACGATCACGGGCACAATAGCTACTAAAGATAGGAACGCTGCACCCACGTAAGTGATTCGAACCATGACCTTTTCCAAATAATCAGCGGTCCGTTTGCCGGGCCGATAACCTGGAATAAAGGTGCCGTGGTCCTTCAAATTCTCCGACATCTCTTTCGGGTTGAACGTGATCGATGTCCAGAAATAACAGAAGAAGAAAATCAACAGCACATAAAGCACGATGTAGGTCAACGAAGTGCCGCTGGACAGGGCGCTGCTGACACCGTTAAGAAATCTAGCTACGACATTCGACCCGCCTGGAGAGGTAAACCAACCAGCCATCACACCAAACAACATGCCTGGCAACAACAATAGGCTGCTGGCAAAAATGATCGGCATCACACCGGCCTGATTGATCCGAAGCGGCAGATACTGTTTGGTGCCTCCGTAAACCCGGCGACCTCGAACGTGTTTAGCGCTTTGAGTCTGGATACGACGCTGTCCCATGGTGATAAAGACTACCCCAAAAACAACCGCCACAAACAATGCTGACAAGACAAGCAGTTTGACGGGTCCAATTTC
>DAIRSD010000052.1:0-15509 GCA_036804625.1 Aureliella sp.
TCAGCGCGACCCAGACGAAAACAAGTTCCAAGATTTGTTGTCCGTCTTGCAGATCAGCACTTTCACAGGTCAGCCCCAACATAGCTGCTTCTGCTTGGTCCAACGTCGAGTCGGCCTGCTCGAATAATCCACAACTGTACTTCAAGTTCCGGCCCAGTACCTTTTGAAAAAATTCGGCGGGCACTTCGTAATGCTGATTATTGGCAGCTTGAGTCTCAATTGCCAGATCGTCGCTACCCAGTTCTTCCAGTGCTGCCACCTTGGCTCGGTTCGCACCGCCCAGAGAAAGCGATCTCAGCCGCTGACCAAGTAGCCGACGAATGCCCCACCGAATCGTCCAATCCGGCAACCAACCAGATTCAGCTAAGTTGATAAGTGATCGCATATCAAATGTCTCGCTTTCAAGCTAACGTTCACAGAATTTACGCACGAAGGAAATTCAGCAGGCTGGTATCGCGGCACTTTGCGACCTACTATAATACGAAGTTGGCAACTCTACTCGAACATGTTGCATCTCAAGTGATGACTAGCAGTCCCTATCTTGCAAGCCTGATAGCCCTTTTGTTGCTCGCAATTGCTCTTTGGGCAAACAGCCTACGAGCCAAAAATGTCAATTGTGTCGACGTTGGATGGGGGGTGGGGTTTGTCATGGTTGCTTGGCTTACCTGGTGGCTCATGGAACAGGACGTTTCCATTGAGGCCAGTCCACTACTGGGCGGTCCAGACCAGCGCTCCGTATGGATCGTAGCCGTCGTAACCCTTTGGGGATTGCGGCTGAGCAGCTACTTGGCGTGGCGCAACTGGGGCAAGCCAGAAGATCATCGGTACGCTGCCATGCGAGACTATTGGGGAGATCGTTTCGTAGGGCGTAGTCTGATGACTGTGTTTTTACTACAAGCTTGCTTGATATGGTTCATTTCATTGTGTATTCAAACGGGAATCACCGATGCAGGGCCAGTGACTTTCTTGACTTGGCTAGGTGTCATTGTCTGGCTTGTCGGCTGGCTGTTCGAGACGGTTGGTGACTGGCAAATGGCTGCGTTCAAGAGTGATCCGAGCAACCGGGGACGCGTCATGAACCGGGGCCTGTGGCGATACACTCGACATCCGAACTACTTTGGTGACTTTTTAGTCTGGTGGGGAATCTACTTGATCAGTGTTCAGCCGGTTTCCTGGTGGTGGACGATTTCTGGGCCGATTCTAATGTCGTTCCTACTTTTACGCGTGTCGGGCGTGACTTTGCTTGAAAAATCGCTCAGCGGACGTATCACCGATTACACGGAGTATGTTCGCACGACCAGCAGTTTCGTTCCCTGGCCACCGAAGTACCAGTCCAGGTAGCTAGAGCGCAGAAGTTGAACGAAACGTCGCTACTTGCCAGCCGTCTATAATATCAAGGAAAAAGACTATTCGGAAAGCACAGCCGGAACCACCAAGATTATTGTCTTCTACACCTCAAGAGCACGGGTTTTCAAGCAAGATGCGCATCGCGGTCATAGGTGCTGGAATCAGCGGTAATCTAGCCGCTCGTCTGCTCAGCAGCCAGCATGATGTGATGCTATATGAGTCCGGAGATCAGCCCGGAGGGCACGCAAATACGGTTAGTGTCACCGTCGAAGGGCGGCAGGTGCTGGCCGACACGGGATTTATGGTTTTTAACCATCAGACCTATCCCAATTTTTGTAGACTGTTAGAGATGTTGAACGTGGCTAGCCGGCCAAGTGATATGAGTTTTAGCGTTTGTCAGGCAACGGCTGGCTGGGAGTATCAAGGCAGTTCTCTAAACGGTCTATTTGCACAGCGTAGTAACTTGATTCGATTGTCTTTTTACAAGTTGCTCTGGGATATACTGCGATTCAATCGGGCGGGTACCCACGCAGCAAATGCAGGCTCAGTGCAGGACGATTTAACGGTTGGTCAGTTCCTGGACAGCCTGCGTTTGGGGCGTCGCTTTCAGACGGATTATCTGTTGCCCATGGCGTCCGCGATATGGTCTAGCAGTCCTCTGAGCATTCGTCGTTTTCCGGCCCGATTCTTGATCGGCTTTCTGGATAATCATGGTTTGATGCAGGTAAAGGATCGGCCCCAATGGCGCACGATTGTGGACGGTTCGCAAGTTTACGTCAGTAGGCTGCTGGAGCCGCTGATGGAAAACGTTCGCCTGAGTTGTCCAGTCCAAAGCGTTCTGCGGACCAGCGACGGCGTGTTGGTGACCAGCCAGGATGGACAGGAGCGTTATGATCATGTCGTGTTGGCGACACACGCCGATACCAGTTTACGACTTCTATCCGACCCATCACCTGCGGAAAAGTCGATTCTTGGCAGCTTCCCCTACCAGGCCAGTCAGGCCGTATTGCATCGAGATGAGAGTTTATTGCCGAAAAGAAAGCGTGCCTGGGCCAGTTGGAATTACCGAATCGTAGACCAGGGCAATTCATGCGCGGTTGTGACCTATGATCTGAATCGGTTGCAGTGCTTAGGGCTCAGGAGGCCGTTGTTGCTAACGTTGGGCGATTCCGACAGGATTGACCCACACAGCGTGCTGACCAGCATGATCTATCGTCATCCCGCCTACACTCAAGATTCCATCGTGGCACAGGGGCAGCATAGTTGTATCAGCGGTTTGCACACCAGAACTCATTACTGTGGGGCATATTGGGGCTACGGCTTTCATGAAGATGGCGTCAATAGCGCTCTGAAAGTGGCCAAACATTTTGATCTAGGGCTCGAATCATGTACAGTTGCATCTACGAAGGCACGGTCACGCACAGTCGTTTCATGCCAGTGAAGCATCACTTCAGCTACGACTTGTGCATGCTCTATTTGGACTTGGATGAAGTGACTGATTTAGTGGGACCTGGCAGAATGATTGCGGGGCATACTTGGAGCCGTGCGTCGTTCAAGCCTGAAGACCATTGGCTAGGAACCGCAGACTTGACAAATTCGATTCGTCAGTTTGTAGCCGAAAGAACTGGGCAGGTTGTCGGTGGAAGAATTCGGTTACTAACGCAACTTCGGTATTGGGGTTACTACTTCAGTCCATTGAACTTGTTTTATGTATTCGACGACGATGATCGTACGGTACGACAAGTGATCGCAGAAGTGAACAATACACCTTGGGGACAGCGACACCATTACCTGTTGTGGCAAGGTAATCAAACCGATCCGCAGAGAATGCGATACACCCACCCCAAAGCGATGCACGTTTCCCCCTTCATGCAGATGGATGTAGACTACCGCTGGCGACTGAGTCAGCCAGCCAATGACCTGAGCGTCTCAATTGAAAACTATCAGTCAAGTGAGCGCTTGTTTGCGGCTCACCTGAGGCTGAAACAACGTCAGCTCGATCCAAAGCAATTGCGCCGCTTGGCACTGCGTTACCCTTGGATGACCATGCAAATCATGGCAGCTATTCACTGGCAAGCACTCAAACTATGGTTCAAAAAATGTCCTGTGTATCCCCATCCCAAACAGATTCAGTCCATCACTCCGCCTCGGTAGATGCCTTGGGCCTTTGTTCGCTCAATGCAACAGGATTGGAAGCTGCACATCAATCCGCTGAGCGTGTTGGCGGCAGTTTGTTTCGTAATCAAGTGCTGAGATATCTTGGGAAAATTTCTCAGCAGTGTTCAAGCCAATGGCTAGTGCGTGATGGAGCAAGTGTTTGGCATTTTGGCCAGCCTGCTTTGGAGCAAATGCCATTGCAGATTACCGTTCGGCATCCACGTTTCTACCGAAGATTGGCCTTAGGAGGAAGTTTGGGGGCTGCCCAGTCGTACATTGACGGAGATTGGGATGTTACCGATTTATGCCGATTGTTCATCGATTTGGCAAGACATTTGGATGTGACAAGCCATCTAGAGGGTTTTGCGACGATCGCACGTCCGTGGCGCACGACAGTGAATTGGTTCCGTAGAAATAACCGCTTAGGTAGCCGTCGCAATATCAGCGCTCACTACGATCTGAGCAATGAATTTTTCGCGCAGATGCTTGACCCGTCGATGACTTACTCGTCAGGTATTTTTTCCAACGAGCACACTTCGCTGGCGGATGCACAGTTCGAGAAATACGATCGCATTTGTCGCAAGCTTAGGATTGGCCCTGAAGATCACGTCCTGGAGATCGGAACCGGATGGGGTGGCTTTGCGCTGCATGCCGCAAGGAAATATGGCTGTCGAGTAACAACAACCACGATTTCAGCCCAGCAGTATCAATACGCGAACTCGCGCATTCGCGAAGCCGGTTTAGAAGGTCAAATTAGTTTAATTTCGCAGGATTACCGAGATTTGATTGGGCAGTACGATAAGCTGGTTTCGATCGAAATGATCGAGGCGGTGGGGCATCAGTATCTGGATCGGTACTTCGCCAAATGCAGCCAGTTGCTGAAGCCACAGGGAGTCATGTGCTTGCAAGCCATCACCTTGCCAGATCACAGATTCCAGAGCTATTTGCGATCGGTGGACTTCATCCAGCGCTACATTTTTCCGGGCGGTTGCCTACCCAGCCTCGGGGCGATCGCTGGCGCTGTTTCACGAGTCACCGATTTGCGCTGGCTGCACTGCGAAGATTTTGGGACGCACTATGCTACGACACTCAATCACTGGCGTAAGAATTTTTGGGAACGTATCGATCAAGTTCGCGCTCTGGGATTTGATCGTCAGTTCATTCGCACCTGGGAGTATTATTTGTGTTACTGCTTGGCGGGTTTCGCTGAACGTCAGATTGGAGTCGCTCAATTAGTACTGGCTCGGCCCCAAGCAAGACTGGAACCGATCTTATAAGCGTAGCTTGAATTAGTGCGCGAACAGTCGACTTTGTAAAAACGTGTAAGACAACGCTTGCATATAAGCGCGTTGTTTGTTATTCGCAGCACCACCATGTCCGCCTTCGATATTCTCGTAATAGGCTACGTCGTGTCCTTGCGCTTCCATGAGCGCCATCATCTTTCGAGCGTGCCCAGGGTGAACTCGATCATCGCGTGTCGAGGTCATGAACAGCACGGCCGGGTATTTTCGGTCCGATCGAATCAATTGGTAAGGCGAAAATCGCTGGATGAAATCCCATTCGCCGGGTGAATCCGGATTGCCATATTCGGCAGTCCAACTTGCTCCGGCCAGCAACAAGTGAAAACGGCGCATATCCAGCAACGGAACCTGACAGACTGCAGCCGAAAAAAGGTCTGGATAGGAGGCAACCATGTTGCCCACAAGCAATCCGCCATTGGAACCGCCTTGGATACCAAGTCGTCCAGCGGTAGTCACACCGCGTGTGACCAGATCCTGAGCTACGGCGGCGAAATCCTCGTAAGCCCGCAGCCGATTTTGTTTCAATGCAGCTTGATGCCATCTGGGGCCATACTCTCCGCCGCCTCTTATGTTAGCCACAACATAGACTCCGCCCTGACTGCACCATCCACGTCCCATGGCTGCGTTATACATGGGAGTCAAAGAGATTTCAAAGCCACCATAGCCGTAAAGCAAAGTTGGGTTACTACTGTCCAACGTCAGATCTTTGGATGCCACCATGAAATAGGGTATTTGAGTGCCATCACGACTTGTGGCAAAGTGCTGTGTGACTGAAAGATTGCTCGCGTCAAACTGGGCCGGTAACTGCTTAAGTTGCTCGATGCCGCCATCGATCTGTCCATAGTACAGAGTGTTGGGCGTGATGAAATCGCTACTGCTGAGCCAATAGGCGTTTGATTCATCGGCATCCACAGCGCTGACTTCAATAGTGCCTATTTCAGGCGCACCTTGCAGCGGACTACTGCGCCAACCTCCATTGCTTTGCTTCAAGACATAGATGCGGTTCTTCACGTCCTCAAGAACATTTAGCAGAATAAAATCTTTGGTAGGTGCAAAACTTGCAAGCGAACTTCTCTCGGTCGGCTCGAACAGGACTTCCAAACGGCGATCACCTTTTAAGTATTCTTCTAGGTTTGCCACTAACAACGATCCGGGCACGTAACGCTTGCCTGCAACATCCCAGGGTTCGCGCAGTTCCAACAAAAGATAGTCTCGGAAGATAGATTTGTTGACCGAATTTGGGGCGTCGATTTTGATTAACTGATTTTGATCGTTGCGCAAGTAAAGTTCATCGTTGTAAAATGCGAGGGTGCGGCTAACAAAATTCCGCTCAAATCCTGGTGTGTCATCATGATAGGCAGCAATGTACATGTCTTCCGGCTGGCCTTCGTAAACCATTTCCGCCTGCTGCAACTTCTGTCCGCGCTGCCAAAGCTTGACTTGTCTGGGGTAACCCGAAGTGGTCATCGACCCGGCCCCAAAATCGGTGTAGACAAAGACGTGATCGCGATCGATCCACTGCAAACCGCCCTTGGCCTCGGCGCGCTGAAAACCATCCGCGACAAAAGTAAGTGTCTTCAAATCAAATTCGCGACTGACCGTTGCATCGGCCCCGCCTCGCGACAGATCAATGATCGCTCGATCACAGGCTGGTTTTAAGATGCTGGCGCTATGCCAAACCCAGTTTTCATTTTCAACTTCGGCCAGCTTGTCCAGGTCAAGAAGAACCTCCCATTGTGGCTGCACCATTCGATATTGGTCAAGCGTCGTGCGCCGCCAGATACCCCGCTCGTGCTGTTTGTCACGCCAGAAATTGTAAAGATAGTCCCCATGTTTAGTGACCAGCGGAATTCGGTCATCCGAGTCGAGTATCCTTAAGAAATCGTCTCGCAACCGGTCGAATTGAGCTGATTCGAATTTTTGTTGTACGACGGTGTTGCGGCTACGCACCCAGTCCAGTGCATTTTCCCCAGTCACCTCTTCTAGCCACAGATAAGGATCTTCCTGCTGGGTAACGTCGGAAACCTTGCGCGCTGATGAGCTTTCCGTGGTTTGTGCCCGTAGCCAGGCAGAGCCTAAATTCAAAGTCATCGATAACAGCAGTGCAAGCAGAGAGCGGTACATGGCATAAATTCCTTCTTGTGCATGTTAGGGCAAAGCTACTTGTAGCCATCCTTCGTCGATCTGATAGGTCAATCGCTTCAAATCAATATTCAAATTGGTGGCCTTAGGAAAACGGTTTTTCAGATCGATTGGCTGAGTAGCAATCTGCTCGCGAAAGGTCTTGTCAAACTTTGTCTTGATGAACGCCCGCATGGCTGTGGCCTGAACGCCTGTCGTATCTCGATCTGATGTTACAGAGACTTCAGCTTGACGATTTAAGGTCAGGATGCTTCCATCAAAGCTAGGGCTATATGCGGTGGAAATGCTTACAGGATCTCGGATCGACTGTTTTTCGCGAGTCATTTGAATCAGACGCAGTGTAATCTTAAGCAAGTTGTCATCAAATTCAATGCGAACGGGTTGGTAGGGATTAAATGTGATCGACCATTCTTCGCCTTCGATCTCCTTTTTCATCTCTTCTTCAGGCTCTTTTCCTGTAATCTGTTTCACAAGATCACCCAATTCTCGGCTGCGTAACGTCCTGCCAGCCATGACGACATCCAGCGCATTGGTAATGGCCGATTGGTGAATTTGAGCGAGCAGACCTGCTTCGACTGGTTGTGGCAACGGGCAATTGCTTGGCGCAGCCAGTTGATAGACGGCAGCTTGTGTAGTGTTGGCTGCAACAAGTGTACTGGTCGAACTGAAATCCAGCTTTGGTTGTTGGATGCCCACTCTGGTCAACTCGGGCCTTGGTTGTTTCATCTTTTGAAGCTGCTGGTTGGCTTGACCGATTTGTTGGCTGACCTGCTGTTCAAATTCGTTGCAAATTCGATCCTGCAGTCGACCTTCCGCAACGGCATCAGCCTGCGGCTTCTGCTGGGCCGCTTTGCGGCTAGCGATACGCCGAACGATTCGGGATCGATGCTGAATGCTGTTGATGGTTGATTCAAGCTGTGTGGTCACTTGAGCAGTTGCTCCAGTAACACTGGTGTTGGTGACAAACAGTTGCTTAGTTGCCAGAACTGGCGAGACACTGGTCGTGTTAAGCACCACACCTCGATTGTATCCTCGGCTCTGACTTGTCATGCAGGCCGATAGACTCAATTGCAAGCCGATTCCGTTAGACATGGTCAGCAGGTTGGCTGAAACATTACCGTTCATAAACGCTGTGCCCAAGACACGGGTTCCCAGGATGCACTCGTCTACATTTTGTGGCTGAGCAACGCCTCGGGAGACCAGGCGATTGACAAAGTGCTCTTTGACATAGACTCTTGCGTTTGGCTGGCCGAATAGCCCCCGCAATTCGCTAATGATCTCAGGCTGCTGATTGGCTTGGTGCAGAGTCGAAAGAATATTTCCGACTTCAGCGGTCAAGGCAGAATTCACAGCGGGTTCATCGTTCAGCAATTGAATTGCATCGTCGATCTGCTTGCTGATAAATCGACCAAAACCTTCCTCCTGTGCATGGAAGCGCGATGCATAGCCGTAACGAACCAAAGAGTCGCGAAGTCGTGTGAACTGGCTGTACTCCAGACCCAGATAGTTCTGCCGCATGTTCATCTCAAGATCCAGCAGCTTGGTGTAGGATGGCTTGTCGCTTTGCAGTTGCTCCTTAACATCGGCTAGACGCAAAAATTTGCTCCACTTGTCGCCATTGCTGCTGCCCACTTGAACAAATTGCTCTAGTGACTCTAGCGCCTTCTCTAGCTCCTTGCGAGCTGGCTCAAGCGGTGGCAATCGGTCTTGCTTCCACTGCGCCTTGGCGCGACCTAGTACTTCACGTAGGCGACCTTGCGACGAGTGACCGGTGTTAATATAGACTTGATCATTCGAAGCCCGATTGGCGCTGGCCAGCACGACGCCCTGTGAAACTTGGGCTTCAGCAGAGTTGATGCAAATGCAAACAATGAATATCAGCGGAGCGATCGCTATTCGAGCTGCCGGTACAAACCCTATCGTCGAATTCCATGACATCCCCAGGACCCCTGTATTGGTGGTAAATCTTGCGCCCTCGGCAATGTTTGCCGTGACGACCTAGATTAGCATATCGTTCGCGATTCGATAAGCCGAACAGGGGGGAAGGCTACGTATATCTAGCCCATTTCATGCCTATTGCCGTTGCAGGACCTAAGTTTAGGACAATTGGTGGTCACTCAGTTTGAATGGTCACTGTCCCCTGCCCCCCTTTTTAGGTGTTTGTTGCGGTGCAGAGGTCCGTGACGCCAAGAGGTCTCTACACGTAACCTACTCATAGACAAAACAAAATGACGAATCAGAAATCTTCAATTGCAAATACTCAATTTCGGACACTCCTGGCTGATCGCCATCGACAGTTTTGTCGGTGGGATCACGACGGGTTAGTTACGATCGTGCAGATTCGTTCAGTGAGAGCTGTCGACACTTACGCGATTTTCTTCAATCGTTTCGTAGACAATTGGTAGTGATGTCCACTCTTGCGACGTTCTAATGATTTCAAGCAGCCCATGGTTCTCAGGCAGTAGGCCACCTTCTGCGCGAACCATCGAGGGCGATTCAGGGCTTCCGCCAATTGCTGCGTATCAAAAGGCGATGGCAATTGATCCAACGGCAGTCGAGAGAGTAGATCGTTGGTTGTTTGTAAGTGAATCGAAGGTCCGACATCGATCAGACGTATGTCAACCGTTTGATAAGGCTTACTGCGTTTGCGCTTCGGCACTCGATCGACGCGCAGTTCTTCAGCCTCAATAAGCAGTATTTCCAGAGTCAACCGCTTGCGCGGAAAAACCGTGGCGAAGTGTACCAGGTCCATGAAGATGTCCAGCCAGTCATTCCTCTTTGGGCTCATGCGGCTGCGCAGCACCTGCTGTTGGGAATGATCCAAAGTGGTGATCTTCTTGCGAGTAATCAGCGGCTTAATAATTCTCAGCCGTCGCTTGCCGCGTGGTGGCAGCAGTTGTCGTGTTTTGTCCCGCAGTTGCCCAAGGGATGCCTGTTGGATCTCAACCAGCTCCCCATCCGAATTGATCGCGTCGATGCGATACCCGTCCACTTTGACTTCGACCTGATCGTTGTCGCAAGCGTACAGTCGTTTTAGTTGTTGATGGAGCGAGGTTTCCACGTTGGCAAAATCATCCGATAGATTCTTGATTCCGATGCTACTCGATTGTTAGTTGGAAAGCGCCAGTTTCAACCGATTGTGCCAAATTTTGTTGGTTGAAAGTAGCTGCCGTCGCCAGACGGTGGATTCCCAGACTATTCCACGCTTTGGCGAGCCTAGCTACGAAAAAGTGGCGCTGTCCGATTAGCCACGAATACCCAAGTCGCGAACATTAACTAAAGTCCGTAGCGAAAGACCGGCAGCTTCAATCGCCTCGCGACCGCCCTCCAGGCGATCGATCACAGCCAAAACTTCGGTCACTTGTAAGCCAAAGTCTCTAGCTGCGTCAACGGCTTTTAGAGCACTGCCACCGCTGGTCACAACGTCTTCAACGATAACAGCCGTCATGCCGGGCTGTACAGGTCCTTCCACCTGCTGTCCGGTCCCGTGTTGCTTGGCCTCCTTGCGCACGATGAATCCCAGTAAATTTTGTTGCCGCTGACCGGCTAAGGTAATCGTCGCGGCGGTGATTGGATCAGCCCCAATCGCCATGCCACCTATCGAATTCGGCATGCTGCCTTCCATCAGTGCCAAAATGCCAGCTCCAATTTGATTGGCTCCCAAGGGATGCAATGTCAACTTTCGACAATCCAGGTAAAAGCTGGCTTTCTTTCCACTGGCCAACGTAAAGTCGCCAAATTGCAATGCATGCTGCTTAATCAAATCAATTAGGTGCTGTTGGTCGTAACGAATCATTTCAGGTGGTCTGCCAAAGAGTGAAATCGAAGAACTGGGAAAACAGATTTCACATTGTCGCTTGCTAGCAACATTCCTCAAGGCCCGATTGCACTTGACCTGCGGCGAGTGATTTAGCTACCAACCAGCCGGGGCACTGGATCAGTGTTCTAGCACTAGGTGCATGCTCACCAACCTAAATTCAGCCTGATGCGACCAGAGAAATACGCAGCTTACTTGCCTTAGAAATTTCAAGTAGATTTTGTCGAGGAAACGCCTCAATGACAAGTTTTTGTAATCGCCAATACATACACACCGCGCATCAGTGGCTAGGATACTACTCAGTCAGTCAGTTCGCTGGTCGATTGCTGGTGGTGCGACTGTCCATGGTTCAGCTTTTGGTTTTGACCGTTCTGGTGCCTGGCATTCACCGCCAGTCAGCCAGCCTACGAGCCGACGACAAAAACTCAGTCAAACTTTCCGTCTCGCCTGCTCAAGCCGATTCTGCTCAAGACACTTCGTCGCAGGCCAGTGCGAAACAAGGGGGTGTCGCCTTTGTCAATGTGCCGCGAGCCCTTGTCTACAGCGGACCGGCAGAAGAATTTTATCCAACTCAGCAGCTCAAACAGGGCGCTGCCGTTGAAGTATTTCATCGCACCGATTCTGGATGGGCTGCCATTCGGCCCCCGCAAGGCAGTTTCAGTTGGGTGCCCGCAGCGCAGGCCTTTCTACTGCCCGGCGGAAGAGCCATCGAGGTAAAAGCAGGCAACGCGGTTAGTTGGATCGGCACTTCGATGGGGACAGCAAAACAATATCGCTGGCAAGTCAAACTTCAACCAGGCGAACAATTGAATTTGTTAGGCGAGGAGCAAATCACAGAATCCAACGGGCAACAGGCCTTATGGTATCGAGTGTCCCCGCCCAGCGGCGAATTCCGATGGATTCAGTCGGGAATGCTCACTGACCAACCACCCTCTCAGTCAGTTGATCTTTCATCTCAGGCTAGCGTGGTGCCAGCGTCGGCAGCCCAGTCGACTCATCAAGATGTGGAACCAGCCGCATTTCAAGAAGAGATTGTAGCTCAAGAACTGGCCGATGGACAGGTTGTCTCCGGCGACTACGTCGAACAAGAGTATGCTGACGAAGGGTACATCATCGAAGATGGCTACGTGGAAGATGAGGGTTATGTGATCGACGACGGTCAGATTCTTGACGGTCAGGCGGAATCGCTACCACAGGCTCATTGGAATGATTGGCAGTTGTTTGAGTTCACCGATGAAGGACTTAGATTTCCATTATGGGAACGTGCCTTGGCAAGAAATTCACAGTCGCCTGATCCACTGCTGCAAGACCCTTTTTCGTTGGCCATGCGGCCCAACAATCGCGGTACAGTCCTGCGGCCCATGCCCATCGACCAGCCGATGCCGATGGCTCCACGTCGACGCACTCCCTGGCGCGATCCACGCATGTTAAGTGATCATCGCATGAGCGGCTATCCTCAAGCATCCGGACACCGTGGCCAAGGGAGAACGTTATCCGCATTGCAACAAGCACTGGGCGATTTGCAATCCAGCGGTGGTGGACAATCGAATCTCGGCGGCTACTACGAGCCATCGCCAAATTACGTTTCACCCAGCAGCATGCCGGGCAGTCAACCGACACCCCGACTGGCACCTCACTTGGAAGACTCTTCGGCTCTTAGTGGAAACGACTCTGGGCGCGGAGCCAGCGATTTTCAATCAAGCCGTCAATCACCGGCTAGCCTTTCATCCACCGCTGCGTTGCCAGGTCAGACATCCAGCGGGACCAACTGGTTTGGATTGGGACAAAGTGCCAATTGGAGCGCCCAGCCCATGGTAGCAGCCACCAGCGAAGCACTGATGCGATTGCAGCAGAATCTCAGTGAAATGGTAACTCGTCCCATGTTGCAGTGGAACTTCGGCGCGCTCAAAGAACAGACGAAGTATTTCATCCAGAATGGCGGCTCACCCACCGAACGTGGTCAAGCCAGATTGCTGATGGAACGTATTGAATCGTTCGAGCAGCTTGCCATGCGATCGGGATATACCTTGGCCGGTGTGAGCGAGGCGTTGTCGCAGCCGATTGCCGGTGGTAACTTAACCAGCAATCTATATGGAACAAACTCTGCCGCAAACTACGGCACGGTACCTTCGGTTCCTGTGATAGCAGCCAGTTACTCGGCCGGTGGCACAGCCAGCCCGTTCGGGCCAGTTACCACAGCCGGAGGCGTAGCTTCGACGCCAGAGTCCAAGTATGACGCCACCGGTTGGCTCGTACCAGTGCACGCGGCCGCAGCCGGCCAGCCAACACATGCGATCACAGATGATGCAGGACAAATAGTAGCCTACGTCACCGCCCTGCCTGGCTTGAATCTAGATCGCTACGTCAATCAAGCCATTGGTATTCAAGGCCTACGCGGCTTCTTGCCGCAATTCCAAGCTGCTCATATCGAAGCTCAGAATATCGTCAAAATACGCTGAGTCCATCGATGTCTTTGTCAGGTTTCGTGAGAGAAATCCTGGTTCCGTTAGCCAGTAATGGCCTTCTGTTATGGGGAACAGCCAGTTTAACAATCATTCCCAAGTAAGCTGAGAATTGCTTAATAGTTCGATGTTAAGCTCTGGGTGATCAATGGAGTCACTTGCGAACGGATCGTTTGTTGGTTAATCTGGTATTGGTAATAGGTCGACTCGGATTGACTATTTTGCGGCATTGCCAATAAACACTATTGTTTTTGGGCGAGTGACTTCGATAAGTTTACGTCAGAACCTAAGCTGATGGGCTCTTAAATCCACGCAGCATAGCAAATAGTCAACAATTTTAGTCGATCCATCAACAACCAACCGCTACGCACTACGGGGCGACGTCTAGTTGCCTGCCCTCCCTCCACCTATCACTGATCGAATCGTGCGACCAGCAAGTTTTCCTCAGTGCATCCCTGCCCGGCAATTCCAATTCGAGACGGGTTAAGCTCTATGGTTGAACTTGTCACTTGCCTCAAGACTGCTTTCGTCAATTGTTTGACCTTCTGTCTGCTCATTCTTGTGCCGCAAGGCGTTAAAACGGTCCTTTTCGCACAGACAGATACATCGTCACAATTGGATTTCTTCGAGTCCAAAGTGCGGCCTTTGTTGGCTGGTAGGTGTGTTGAGTGTCATGGAGCGGACGAGCAATCTGGGGATCTGCGATTGGATCAAAAGCCTGCGGAAGATCGAAGCGAGGGAGCTGGGCCGTTGGTAGTGTCAGGTCAACCAGACAGTAGCTTGCTGCTGCGGGCTGTCAATTATCAAGATAGTTCGCTTCAAATGCCTCCCGAAGGCAAATTGACGGCGGAGGAAATTGAGATTCTAAAGGTGTGGGTTCACAACGGAGCATATTGGCCAGAGGATAACCACGCAGGCTCTACGGATCAAGGTTCTAGCCAGCCGCCTAGTCAGCGGATCGATGAATTGCGAGATTCTCATTGGGCGTTTCGACCGGTGCAATCGCCCGAACTGCCAACGGTCAGTCGAGCCGATTGGCCTAAGCAGCCAACCGATCATTTTATACTAGCTAAGTTGGAGCAGGCAGGGCTGCAACCCAGCAAGCAAGCCGATCGCCGCACTTTGATCCATCGAGCTTACTTCACGTTGGTCGGCTTGCCGCCAAGTTTTGAAGAAGTCGAAAAATTTGTTGCCGATGATTCACCGACCTCGTTTGAACATCTGGTAGATCGTTTGCTAGAGAACCAACATTACGGTGAGCGATGGGCGAGGCACTGGTTGGATTTGGCACGTTTTGCTGAGACTACTGGTTACTTGGCGGGCAGCGCCGATACGACCTATCCCTATGCTTATACCTATCGTGACTATGTGATCAACGCATTGAATGATGACAAGCCGTTTGACCGATTTATCATCGAACAGCTTGCCGCCGACCAGCTTGAATTGCCTCCAGATCAACAATCATCATTGGCCGCTTTAGGATTCTTGACAGTTGGCCGCAAGTTCATGAATCGAGTCCAAGACATCATCGACGACCGAATCGATGTGGTTTCTCGCAGTTTTTTGGGGCTGAGCGTCTCATGTGCCCGTTGCCACGATCATAAATATGATCCGATTCCGATCGCCGACTACTATTCGCTTTATGGAGTGTTCGCCAGTTGTCATGAGCCAGGGGAATTGCCGCTGCTGGGCAACCCAGAAGCGACGCCAGGCTACGAAGAGTTTCTGGCCGCTCAAGCTGCTCAGCAACAAGAGGTCGATCAGTGGTTAGAGAAAAAAAGAGAGACAACGCAAGATGAACTGCGTAGTCGTGTATCAGATTATTTGGTTTATCTGGCGCGTGTTCGTCCACCAGCCGACGAATCGAAGGTAGAGCAGAAAGGCACTCGTGGTGTGCTGCGTCCGCCTGCAATTCAGCGTTGGCGAGCCTACTTGGCAGCGCAAGCAGGGCAGCCGCATCCCGTCTGGACGATTTGGCACCAGTTGCTCAATTTGACACCCGAAACCTTTGCCAGTGAATCTGCCAAATTGCTGGAGCCATCCTCGACTGCTCAGTGGATCAGCGAAGTGGACCCCGGCTTGCTTCATCGCTTGCAAATGTCACCTCCCCAATCGTTTGATGCTGCGGCACAAGTCATTGGAGAGTACCTGGAGGGAATCTACTCAGATTGGAAAGCGGCGCTCAAAAAGGATTCGTCCCTGACAGGCCTTCCCGATGATCAGGCTCAGCGAATGCTTTCAATGATGCTTGACAGCCAATCACCGACTACTTTGGATACGGCA
>DAIRSD010000053.1:0-15442 GCA_036804625.1 Aureliella sp.
TGGCAGACCAGAGTCAGGGGCAAGAATCTAGAATACAGCAGTTAGCCGAGCCGGGAACGCAGTCAACGGCCATCCCACCGCTGGCTCCTAAGTCGCCTCATTTTCAGGCTAAGGCAAAGCAGGTCATTTACATTCTCTGCACGGGCTCGCCTCCTCATTTGGATCTTTTTGATTACAAGCCGAAACTAGTTCAGCTCAGCGGACAAGACTGCCCGGACTCTTTTTTGAAGGGCAAGAGGTTTGCATTTACTGCAGGTGTTCCCAAGCTACTGGGAACTCCGCGAACCTTTTCACAGCATGGTCCAAGCGGAACATGGATGAGCGATGCGGTGCCGAATTTTCATTCAGTAGCAGATGAGATCTGCATGATCAAATCGATGTACACAGACCAGTTCAATCACGCGCCAGCGGAACTGTTGCTGTATACCGGCTCGCCGCGTTCGGGCCGTCCCTGCCTTGGTTCTTGGGTAACCTACGGTTTGGGCTCGGAGAATGAAAATTTGCCAGGTTTTGTCGTATTGATTTCTAGTGGGGTGCAGCCTAATGGAGGCAAGAGTTCTTTCGGCAGCGGATTTTTGCCCAGTGTTTTTCAAGGGATTCAGTGTCGTTCTCAAGGGGATCCCGTCTTGTATGTGTCGGATCCGCCAGGCATGTCACGAGAACTAAGACGATTGACGTTGGATGCGATTGGCCAGTTGAACCAACAACAAGCAGCCGCCATGGGACATCCAGAAACGGCCACTCGAATCGCTCAGTATGAACTAGCTTTTCGCATGCAAATGTCTGTACCGGAAGTCATGGATATTTCCCGGGAATCGGCTAGTGTGCTGGAGCAGTACGGAGCAAAGCCTGGTGAATCGAGCCTAGCCAACAACTGTTTGCTTGCAAGGCGTTTGATCCAGCAGGGTGTTCGCTACGTCCAGTTGTTTGATTGGGGCTGGGACTTTCATGGCACCGGACCCAACGAAGACATTCGAGATGGGCTGACAAAAAAGTGCGCCACCATGGATAAGCCCATTGCAGCTCTGATCAAAGACTTGCGCCAGCAAGGTCTGTTGGATCAGACATTGATTGTGTGGGGCGGCGAATTTGGACGCACGCCATTTCGGGAAGGCCGAACCGCCGAAGGCTCTATTTTGGGCCGAGACCATTACCCAGACTGCTACTGTGTATTTATGGCTGGCGGCGGTGTGAAAGCGGGCATGACCTATGGCGAAACAGACGAACTTGGATTTTCCGTTGCCGAACATCCTGTTCACGTTCACGACTTACAGGCCACGATACTTCACCAACTAGGTTTTGACCATAGCCGGTTGACCTATCGATTCCAGGGACGTGATTATCGCTTGACAGATGTGCATGGCAAAGTGGTGCACGATGTTCTAGCCTGACACATCGTTCATTAGGGTCCATTTGTCAGTGTTTAAGTATCGCAAGGCGCTAATCTACTCAGGCTGAACCCGGTTACCGATGATTGCTCTCCAGGATAGATCGCATTTCAGTTTCGTATTGCTTTAGGAATTCCAAGCTAGCGATGGTTTGATTGTTTCGTAGCCAAGTTTCATACGAAATCACCGCTTTGAGACCGGGAAGTGGCTTAGTCCACAGCAAACCATCGCCCTGAACACTACAGGTGGCCACAGCGCCGCGCAAATTGCCTCGTACTGTGATTGAAACCCCATCCTTCTCAAAGTCGGCATAGCAAAACTCCTTTTCGATCCGGGCTTGTCCCTGAGGGCTCCAGTCGAGAGTCGCCAATTGTTGCTGGTAGAATTTGATAAACTGCTCCAAGGTAATGCCAGGAACTTCAAAAGCCACGCTCTTCTCTAGCTTTTGATATTGGACCCCCTTGGCAGATTCCATGAGCGGCCAATCTGCGGCCTGAATGCCAGGTGCGATATCTTTGGAATCTTCGGACACTGTGCTAGAGGCGATCGTCTGAAACGATCCGCTAGATGCTACGTCACCGGCAGTTATGCGAGTCCAACCATTGTCAATCGAGTGTAAGCCGATAACAACATCTTGTTGGTCACGTGTATAGTATAGCCAACGAGTATCATCAACTAAACTTCTGTCGGATGGAAAGACCAGCCAATGCTGCTCTACCATGGCCGTATCAAAGAACTGAGTTAACTGATCAATGGACTGACGAGAACTAGCCACAAGTTGCAACTCGGGGCTACCATTAAATTCGATAAACTTACAATCCTGTGGCACAGGAATAGAATTAGTTACCGGAAATGCGGTGTACTGGATGTCGTACGCATCAGGGTCGGTAACGCTTCGACTGATACTGACATTCAGCTCGGCAGAATTCAGCAAGAATCGTAGGTCGCGTTGTTCAGGTCGTTCTGTATGGCTACTGGATAGCCGCGAATAAGCCACCCAGCCTTGATCGGTCATCGACTTCAGCACTGCCATTTCAAGCGTTAGCAGGTCAGCCTTGGAGACCCACATACTGGTGCGGCCCGATCGGTAAGATGGTTCGGCTATTTCCGAAAGTTGACCAACCATGCGCATGTCAAAATTCCCCAGCGATGTCATAGACACGGTTGTCCCTTGATTGGCAATCTCAGTTACCGAACAATCCAGTTGAAAGCCATGTTTCCTAAAACTCATGTATCCCGGGCTAGGGCTGGCCGATTCGACTTCTTGCCAACCGGCCTGATGCAACGTGTAGCGGCAAAACAATGCGGCATCGTCGGTTGATGTTGAAGTGGTGTACTGAACCATGTAATCCATTTCCAATTGCGGAATGGCGTCGGGTAGTCGAGGAAAGGATCGCGGGTCGATTACGTTGGAGAATTCGAAAGAGGCTGCTGGTTTTGATGGCGGATCGGCTGTCAGCGAGATAGCGGGTTGGCTGGAAGTTAAATTGAGCGCGGAAGCAGCAGTTGCAGTAGCCCAGAATCGAGTACGTCGAAGTAGTGACCCGACCGCCAGTATCTTGGGTTCGGCCAGCCAGCAGGCACCAGCAAGCTGAGTACCACGATTATCGATCACTTGAAACATTCGTTTTGTTGGGACGTGCCACAGTCGAATCATGTTGCCTGAAACACTGGCCAAAGTCTGGTCGTCTTTCCAAACGATCTGCTCGTCTAGTCCCAAGTTACAAGGCAATATGGACACAGATTCTAAGTCAGAAGTTCGACACACCTTTAGCCCCTTCGAACAGCCATAGGTGAAGAACTGGCCGCTTGGTGATAGGCTCAGCGAAGTATAATAGCGATCACCTTCCAAGTCCTGAACCTTAGTGCCAGTGTCGATATCCCAAACCGTTGCTTTTTCAGCCGCAGTCACCAGTCGATCCTGCGACTAAAACAGGGAGACCTTGATTCCTCGTGATTGCTCTTTGATCTGTTGCTTTTCGGATAGATCTTCCGCATTCCACAAGGTGACCTGACCATCATAGCCGGAGGTGGCCACGTATTGAGAGTCCGGGGAAATATCCAGCGATGGAATCAGAGAGTGGTGGATCTTCTTGACGGCACGCTCCTGACGAGCGATGAAGTCATAAATCAAGATTGAGCCGGCGGAATTGATGGCTGCAAACCACTTGCCTGACGCAGCCACAGCCAGATCGCGGAACTCTGCGTTCTCCTGACTGCGCCAATCGACCAAATTGGCATCAGGTTGGTCTGCGCCCACAGTCCACAGAGTGATGGTATTACCACCCAGCAAATACTGGTTGCTATTTGGCAACGGCACAATCCGTTCAGTGAAACCCATCTGAGTATAGTGAACCGAAGCGACCAAGGACATTGGTTCATGTTCTTGCAATTGCCACCGATCCATCTGTTGCTGAGTGGGTGTAGGAACCTTCGCTACGGTGGCAGGTAGCGCCGCCTGCGGTGCGATCTGCTCCTTCGTAGTGACCTTAGTTTGTTCCGAAGTATCGTTTGATACAGCAGCGGCAGCAGGCGTCGAAGCTGTGGCATCAGATTGGCCAATCGCATTGGGTGCGGAGCTAGCAGAAGCCTTTGGAGATGACTTATCAGCGGCGCTTACAGGATTTTCAGGTTCAGCGGCTGTGTCAGCAGATTCAGCCGCACTCGGCACTTCTAATTTCGACTCAGACTTACAGCCGCTGACAAACGCGATAGGCAATATCAGGACACAAAGCCACTTAGTAAGAAGACTAGCATGCCTGAATGTGATCATGATTAATTAGGCGACTCCGGCCACGTAGGATCGTTCCAGTTCACTAATTTGTTCCACATAGTTTCGATAGTCAGCCGAGCCGCTGGCGGAATAGTTCAGGTTCTTAAACAATCCAGTTAATCGCGTGAAAAATTTTCGAACCTGTTCTTTATCTTTGAACTGATACTGTCGGTCGATCAATCGTTTGCACAACAGGAACATTTCCTTTTGACGTGCTGTTGGCACGGTCACGTCAACCTTGTCAAAAGCATCCTGCTGCAAATAAACCATGTCTAGGAATAGTGCTTTTTGGTAGGTGACAAAGTCATCGGTTGTGATTCCTTCCTCACCAGTCACCTGCATCATTTGTAAGATGTCATTACCTGATCGCAGCAAGTCGTGCAACTGACTGACAGACTGAGTCCAGTGTGGGGCCATGTGCTGGGCAAAGAACGGTTGCAATTGTTCACGATAACGCGACCACGAGATCAGCGGATCGATGGCGGGATAAAAACGTTTGTATGCACGTTCGTAGGAAAGACCCAAGAAACACTTGACGGTAGCCAGTGTAGATTGCGTTACCGGTTCTTCAAAGTTACCACCTGCCGGCGACACGCTGCCGATCAGAGTCAAGCTGCCGGTGGAGCCATCGGGCATCTCCAGCACGCCAGCGCGTTCGTAGACGCTTTTGATACCAGAGTCCAAATAAGCCGGAAAAGCTTCTTCGCCAGGAATTTCTTCCAGGCGTCCGGAAGTCTCTCGCATGGCCTGAGCCCACCGCGAGGTGGAATCGGCCAGCAGCAGCACGTCCAGGCCCATCTGGCGATAGTATTCGCCAATGGCGATGCCAGTATAGATCGAGGCCTCACGTGCGGCGACAGGCATCGATGATGTATTGCAGATGATGATGGTGCGGTCCATCAATTTGCCACCGGTGCGAGGGTCTTCCATCACGGCAAATTCGTGAATCGTTTCGACGACCTCACCAGCCCGTTCGCCGCAGGCTACCACCACCACCACATCTACGGTGGAGTATCGAGCGATTAGGCCTTGCGTCACCGTCTTCCCTGCACCAAACGGTCCAGGAATACAGGCGGTGCCACCTCGTGCAATAGGGAAAAAAGTATCGATAGTACGCATGGTCGTAGCCAGTGGTTGACTGGGGAACAGACGCTTGGCCGTGCGATCTTTCAGCATGGTGGCTGGTACTGGACGGCGTACAGGCCAAACCTGAACCATGTTCCATGACAACTCGCGACCATTGGCGTCGGTTACCGTAATGACTCGATCCTGTACTGTTTGTGGGCCTGACGCCACGCTGACGACTTCTACTGTGCCAGCCAGATCAAAGGGGGCCATGATCTTATGAGTGATGTTCCGTTCCTGCACCGTGCCCAATACCTGTCCGGCACGAACCTGATCACCGACCTTGACGGAGGGTTTGAAATCCCAGCGGTGCTCGCGATCCAGCGGATAGATATCCTGGCCGCGTTTCAAAAAAAAGCCATCACGTTCAGCTAGCGTCGTCAGTGGATTTTGCAATCCATCAAAAATAACGCCCAGCATTCCAGGACCCAGAGTGACCGAAAGCATCTGTCCAGTCAATTCAACTTGGTCACCACAGCGGACGCCGTGAGTTTCTTCAAACACCTGCAAGTCGGCGATATTGCCGTGGATGCGCAAGACCTCGGACTTCAGGCGATCCTGCCCGACGATGACGTATGCGACTTCGTTTTTCAGGATTTTTCCACCATCGGTTTCAATGGTCACAATGTTTCCGTTGACGCCGATAACTTGAGCCCGAGTGCCTGTTTTATTGGAAGAGATGAGCGTACTCACCGAGTGTCTCCGTCAAAATAGAATGAAAACGTTCTTGGCCAGCTTGCAAATTGCGGCTGGTCCACCGCTCGATGATTTCCCATCGGGCCAAGTAAAGTAATACGGCTTCAAATGAAAACATGTATTGTTGGTTCATTCGGCACCAGTACTGATAATTCGTCTCAAACAAGAGACGTTGGGCAGCCATTGCATCGTCGGCAGCTAAACAATCTGAAAACTTTCCTACCCAATTGAATCGCTCTTGCAACTGAAAATCTGGATGATGGTAATTTCGGCGAATGTGTTCAACCCACTGCCCCACACAATCGGGAGCTGGCAAACCAACTCGCCTGCGGCGGACGGCCGCCACGATAGTTCGAACATCCATTCGATATTCGATCATGTGCCACAAGGTCGAATTAACTACGGATTTTTTTAATTGCTGATACTTGTCTGCAATCTCCTGGTCGGTACGCTCCAAAGTTTGTTGGTCCCAGAAAATGTAGTCGTGCCACTGGCTGACCACTTCCAGATCATCGTCGGCCAGTAACTTCAAACGCTCATCAAGCTGCGACCGAGCGATGGGAACCCGGTCCACATCAAATTCTGGCGGTAATGGCGGCAAGCTTGCAATGAGAGTGTAGTAGTACCGGCTAGCCACGTTACTTGTCCTTCTTCAGTACAGCGCGATATCTAGGTACCAAATACTGCATCAGTAACGAAGTAATCGTTTCATCGGTTAGTTCAAACTGGACATCGTTTTGAGTAAGTTGGACTCGCACGCTAGGGCTTGGATCATCAGAGACCCCAAAAGTCAATCCTTCCCGCAAAATTTCAGCGCTCAAGCCCAAGACAAATTCAGTCAAAGAACCGGGTTGGACTTTGGCGACCTCCTTTTCAAGAGCTTCAGCCGAAATACTGGCTGGCGACAGAAGTAGTTGGACACGCCCCTGGGAAGAGTCAGGTCTAACTTTGGCAGCAATCTCCAAAATGACTTTCTCCAACACCTTGGGATCACTTAGCTTGTGCTGCACCATACGCTTCAATCGGTTGCGAAATTCATCATCGCAGGCCTCGCGAATTCGCAAAACACAATCGCGGCTAGCTAGTCGCAACGCCTCCTTGCCGTTGTTACTTATCGATTCGGCTTCAAGGCGTGCCTTGTTGACGATGCTCTCTGCCTCCGACTTAGCCTGATCCAGCATTTCCATAGATCGGACGCGGGCTTCTGCCAGTAAGCGTTCTGCTTCTGATTGGCCGGATGCAACACCTTCATCGCGCAGGCGATTGATCAGATCTTGGACGCCGCTAGTCTGTAAATTGGAGTGGTTAGTAGTTGCCATGATGGAATGAGTATGCCTTTCTTTTCTATTGTGCCGCTGCAGGGATGCCGCCAGCTAGAACCAGTGCGAAAATGAAGGCAAACACAGCAAAGCCTTCAACAATTGCTGCTGGGGCAACCGAGAGACCGAAAATTTCAGGCTTATGCTTGCTGACATTAATGGCTGCAGCACAGCACGAGCCTTGATACATGGCACTGTACATCAGTGCCAACCCGCAAAGCACACCCACAGCGAATAAACCTGCGCTATTGGCTACCGTCACCTCACGCTGCAAGCTGAACATCACGACAATCCCATAGATCATCTGTGATGAAGGTAATGCCGACAAACCGACCAATCGTCCATGGCCACTTTCTACATCTAACATGGCTCCACATGCAGCTTGCCCTGCACGCGAACACCCGACTATACTCCCAAATGCGCCCAGGGCAGTGGGGGCAAACATTCCAATCCAACCCAATAACACAAATACCTGATCCATCTAGCTAACCTTCTTTCTTGCAAAATGGACGAAATGAATAGCCTTCATCCGTCAAACTCCAATTGAAAAATTCGATACAGTTTAGTCGCAGCCCATGAACCACACCGCCCATGATGCCTAAAACAATATTGATGGAATGGCCTACAACCAAAATTAAAAGAGCTAACACCATACCCAAACCAGGTATCTCGCGGACCCCAACTGCCAAGTCGTTGAATGTGACGGCTAATTGGGCACTGGCCAGGCCAAGCGCGAAAAGTCGCAAGTAACTTAGCGTGTCACCGAATGCCTGTGAGATCTTGGTTAGGCCCATCAGACCATCCAGGATGCGCCATAGCCAATCACTGATTCGAGTCGAAAAAAATGGTCGACCACTGCTGAAAAGAAATACCATGCCCAAACCGCATACCAGTCCGAACATTCCCATTTGTCGCAAAAATGGCTGGATGGCTTCGGGTTGGCCACCAACAAGCTGCGCAGTCCACACAGTTCCTGGATTGGACGTCTGATTGAAAACTCCTAATACAAATCCTCCCACCAGCGCCAATGCCCAACCTAAAGATGCAAATGCCTGGCTATTGCCCAGGTTTCTCCAGAATGTAACTAGGTTGGCGAGCGCCAAGTGGAAAGCCCCTATGCCAAGTGAAAGTAGCATCATTGCCGTTTTATTGTTGACGAGTGGCTGCCCATCCAATTTCAACTGGTATTTTTCCAAGGCTGAGGGAGTCGCGCCAAAATAACTGCCTGCTAGAACTCCATAAGCAATAGATGCGACGATCAATGCCAACAATAACCAGCGAAGTTGTCGAAGAGCTTCACTGGCATCCAGGCGTTGCCACAAGAAAGGCATTCCAAGAGCCAGCAACGCACTGTAACCAGCATCGCACATGATCATCGCGAAGAAAAGGGTAAAAGTCCCAGAGACTATTCAAGTTGTGTCACTTGACTTGTAAGCAGGAGTCATATAGAATGTGACAGCGCCTTGTGCACCAGAAACCATCTGGGGATTTCTCAGGAGCGTTGGGGGTTGTTCGTCTTCATGCGGCTCAGTGATGCTGATAGCCAGTTTATGGCTAATGGCGAAATCTTTCAGCGCTTGAATGGTAGAACAGGGAGCCCACCCTTGGATTGCAAATAAGTTATCATCTTGTGCCATTCGCCTTACGGCCTCAGCGCGAGCGATCTTGTCGTCGGCAAGATTCAGATCCCGCTGAAGCAAATTTAGATAGCGAGTCATTGCGACTCGTTCCCATTGTAGCCGATCCAAGTGCTCTTCAACGTCTTTTTGATGTCGCCGCAATTCAGACAAGGGCCGGGCATCCAAGGGCAAGCTAGAAAGTGGTATTTCAGGTTCTTCAAGGCTAATTACTACCACATAGCAATATTGCCGATCTTCGCCGATCAGTTGCCAAGCCGTCGTAAGTTCTTGAAGGATTCCTCGCTGCCTTAGCGGCACCTGGTAAAACCAAAGTCGCAAGCCACCTGTTTGTTCCGCATTAGGAAGTTGGAATTCTCCCCACGGCTCTAGGGCTTGAATAGCTTTGGTAATCTGGTCTCGTTCCTCCAGCAATTGATCGTGGCGCTGTTGATTTTCCAGTGCTTGTCTGGATACCAGCAAACAGTCCAGTTGGTCGGGGTAAACCACGTGTTGGTGACCATTCTGGATCGCGCTGGCACGGAGGTACTTGATTCCATCCATGACCTGTTGTCGCTGAGCATCTTCCAAGGGCTTACCGCCATTGTTACCTGGCAAATCAATCAAATGCAAGCAGCCCAATCGTTGCAGTTCGTCCAGTACGTCATCGCGTTGTCTTGCGATCCCGTAGATGGTTATCTTCTTTAGTTTGACAATGGCCATTGTACTACTATGTTGCCCTAACGATGTTTCTCAAGGCTTTTGTTCTTGGCAATCTTGGATCGAACCACAGCGGCGCGTTCTTGGTCAGACAAAAAAATTACAATCTTGCGAATGTTTTGCTCAGCCTTTGGAATCAGTACTTTTTCAAAAAGATTTACTCGTTGAGTGATGCGTCTGGCGGCATGATCCAGTATTCGAACTCGCTCCATTCGAACCTGTTTTAGAACATTTAGCTCGGCCATCCGCTGCATGTTTTCGATCAGAAGGTCAACCCAAAACGGCATGACCATCCGCGAGTATTCGGCTACATCAAATGCCACCTGCTTGGCAACTGGCAGCTTCGTGCCTACTAAGTTTTCCTGGCCGATTTCAACTGAGCGAATACGAACCAAACTGGATAAATTTCTAGTACGGACCGTCGAGCTACCTAGCAAAGGATAAATGTTGGCTAGACGCGACTCCAACTGGTCGTAGGTTCTAAGGGCCTCGTCCAATTCGCCTCGTGCCACTTTTAGGGCAGCCAGTAACTGCTGTCTTTTCAGATCCAACGAGGGCAAAAACTTTTTAAATGTTTTTAGCTGATCTCGCTGTTGCTTCAGCGTAGTCTTATTCAGTGCTAGTGCCATGTTGTGGATTTAGCTCGCCGCTCGCTTCTGCGTTTTAGGAAAGTACTGTTCAATCAATTGGTCTTTCATTAGCAGTTCTGCGGGCTCAAAGCACTCAGCCATTGTTTGCCAGCAAAGATCCAAGGCGTCATTCAGTGGCAGCGCCACTTCAATGTCCATGAATCTCTTCTTGAATAGATCGCCGAATTTCAACAGCTTGTGATCCAGCGGAGATAGGTCGAAGGCCATTTGCTGTTTCTTCTCGGCGTCTTTGGCCCCTGAATAGAAACGAATCATCGTGTTCATGACCTGCGAATGGTCCTCGCGGGTTACGGAACCAATGACCTGCTGCTTCAGTCGAGACAAAGATCCGAAGGGATCGATCACACCACCGTGCAAGTAGAACTGACCTTCCGTGATGTAGCCTGTATTATCAGGAACCGGGTGTGTTACGTCGTTGCCGGGCATGGTGGTTACTGTGATGATGGTTACCGATCCGGCCCCTTTGTAGTCACATGCACGCTCATATCGCAGAGCCAATTGGCTGTACAAATCTCCCATGTAACCACGGTTAGAGGGGACACGCTCCATGGCCACGCCGATTTCTTTCAGCGCATCCGCATAGGCGGTCATGTCGGTCATCAATACCAGAACACGCTTGTTCTGCTCTACAGCAAAACGCTCTGCCACTTTCAAGGCCAAGTCAGGAGCCAACAATCGCTCGACGATCGGGTCCGATGCCAAGTTGACGAACATGGATGTTTTGGCAAATGCCCCAGCATTCTCAAAAGTGCTGCGGAAGAAATGATAGTCATCAAAAATCAACCCCAAGCCGCAGAAAATGATCACTTCGGCGTCGGCCTGAATAGCGATACGGGCAAGCAGTTTATTGTATGGCTCGCCAGCGATCGAAAAGATCGGAATCTTTTGGCTTTCCACCAGACAATTAAATACATCGATCATCGGAACTTTCGTTTCGATGAACTTTTTAGGCACGATACGTAGCGTTGGATTGACCGATGGGCCGCCCACTTCGATCTTGTTGTCGTCCTCCAGTCGCGGACCTCCATCAATGGCACGCCCGGCACCATCGAAGATTCGCCCCAGGATGTTCTGAGAATACGTGACTTCCACCGATCGACCTAAAAATGTTGCTTTAGCCTCGCTGGACAACCCCTTACCACCGGTGAAAACCTGAAGCGACACGTGATTCTTTTGAATTTCTACGACTTGAGCCATAGATCGTTGGCCCGATTGGTCTTCAACGATGGCCAATTCACCCAGGCCGACATCATCTGCTTGAATAGTAAGAATATCTCCCACGATGGAGAGAACGCGGGTGTATCGCAACAATTGATTGATCATTTGGATCTTGCACAACTTCTGCATAGAATAGCGAACAGGCACAAAACTGGATTGCCCAGCAGGTCATTCGCAAGTGGGGTAGGCCTTGTCGCAGGTTGCGACACGGAAGTCGATCAACTTCCGAACGCGCGACCAAGAAAGCCGAGATTTTATCGATATGATTCTTTCTACACAGGCCAAATTAGATCGACCGGTCAGTTTCGATTCGGCTCCGCCAGAACAGGAATTTGCTGGTTCCAATAGCTAGCAGTGCGTTAGCACCCGGTTTTCGAGAGAACCTGGTGCTAACGCACTGCGTCTGAAAGGATCGGCAAACTATCAGCCTAGTAGTCAACTGAAGACCGACTTGATATCCTGTGTGGCGAAATGCCGCATGTCTAGCGGTTTCGCCTGTTTCGATCCATCGATTCATAGGACTTCGGATATATGCCAAAACGTCAATTGTCCCAACTGGACAGTCTTGATCAGTTGCGTAATATTGAACCCGTTTGTCAAGCAGATCTCAAAGCTGCTGGGATTTCCACGCCTTCACAGCTCATTCAATTGGGTCCGGAGGCTGCATTTCTCAAGATGCTTCAGTATCGACGCAGTCAGGGAACGTCCGCCAAATGCTGTAACGCTGCCTATCTTTACGCACTCTACGGCGCAATCCACGATGTTGATTGGCGTGATATACCTGAAGCTCAAAAGAAGCGATTTAAGAAACTAACCGCAGAACTTAGGCAGTCGGGGCAGTTTGGCTAGACTGGCTCCAGCGAGTCACCGATTTAGGTATCAACGCGATTCTATCCGATAGGCCTCCGTTTTACTCTCAATACAAAGGGCGGCAGCCCAGCCGAGCAGACCGAAACCAACATGCAAATTTGGCCAGCCATCGATTTATTGGGCGGCAAGTGTGTTCGCTTGCAACAGGGAGACTACCAGCGCGAAACCGTCTTTTCGGATGATCCGGTACGGATGGCAGAGCGATGGAAGCAAGCGGGTACCAATTACCTGCATCTGGTGGACCTGGACGGAGCCAAAGATGGTAGTCAGGTTAATGCTCAAGTCATCGAGCGGATCGTGGCTCAGACCGGTCTGGTATGTCAGGTTGGTGGCGGTGTCCGGGATCAGGCAACGATCCAGCGATTGTTAGGCATGGGTGTGCATCGAGTCATCGTTGGCACCAGGGCACAGCGCCAGCCGGAGTGGTTTGCTGAAATGGCGGAAGCGTATCCCGGGCATTTGGTCCTAGGCATCGACGCGCGAGACGGCTATGTTGCGACCCACGGGTGGTTAGAAACTTCTAAAGTATCTGCAGTGGATCTGGCCAGACAAATTTCCGAATTGACCAAGACGGTCGCGGCCATTGTTTACACCGATATCGCCAAAGACGGCATGCTGTCTGGTCCCAATTTTCAGCAACTTCAGCAGATGCAGCAGGCAACCACAATACCCGTCGTCTGTTCGGGAGGTGTCACGACGCTGGCGGATATCGACCAGTTGATGACGATCAACACGCACGCCGCCATCGTGGGTCGCGCCATCTACGAAGGCCAGCTTGATCTGGTAGAAGTGATAAGAAGATGCCCGCAGAGATAAATTGTCGTTGTAGCACTGGATGATTATTTTTCGGACACCAAACATCCTGATCCTGGAAGGAAATCTAAATCATGCTGAAGGCGGGGATTGCCGGCGTGGGCTTCATGAGCTGGATTCACTATCTGGCATATCAACGCTCTACCCGTGCCCAGTTAGTTGCATTTTGTTCTCGTGACGAAAAGAAGCGACAGGGAGACTGGCGAGGCATTCAGGGGAACTTTGGGCCGCCTGGCGAAGTGATTCCGACCGAACGTCTGAAAGCTTACGAATCGCTTGAACAAATGTTGGAAGATCCAGAGATCGACGTGATCGATATCTGTTTGCCTCCACATTTACATGTCCAAACCGCATGTCAGGCGTTGGCTGCCGGCAAGCATGTTTTTTGTGAAAAACCGTTGGCTTTAAGCACTCAGCAATGCGACCAAATCCTAAATGCGGCCCAGCGATACGACCGACAGGTGTTGGTGGCTCAGGTGCTGCCCTACATGGGCGAGTTTCAGTATGCGTTTCAGCAGGTTCAGAAAGGGGCATTGGGGCGACCGCTGCGGGCGCACTTTAAGCGTATCATTTCGCCGCCAGATTGGATTCCAGAATTTTACGATCCAGAAAAGGTTGGTGGCCCGCTGATCGACTTGCATGTTCATGATGCCCATTATGCTCGGCTGATATTTGGCATGCCGCGTCGCGTGATGTGCTCGGCTACTTTTCAGTCGGGGCTGGTAAAATTCTGTCATACCTTGATGGAGTTTGACCAGCCTGGAATTTTTGTGGCCGCTTCTTGTGGCGTGACCGATCAAAGTGCGAGGCCCTTCTGCCATGGTTTTGAACTGCACTGTGAGCAGGCGGTGTTGCAATACGAACTATCTGTACAGCCTGGAGGTGTGAAGATCATGCCCCTGTCCGTGCTGAGACCAGACGGCACGGCCGAGTATCCTCAACTGCCAGGCAGTGATGACGTTTCGGGATTCTGCGCCGAGATCGATGATGTGGTTAGATCCTTGGAATCTGGAATAATGGAGCCGCGACTGAGCGTTCAAAACGCTCGGGATGCGATTCACATTTGTCAGTGTTTGCAGAAGTCGGCAGAGACGGGACAATGGGTCGATTGTCGATGATCGTGGTGAGAGTCTTGCGTTTTCGCGCTTTTGTGGGCTCGAACAAGCTACGCTATTGTCAGCGTTCAGCCATGACACTTGGTCATACGGGAATTATACTGGGGCATGTGGGAAAGCGATGCACTTGAGCCTCCCGCTAGTCCACGCTCAACATTAGCCTTGCGTTAATCGTCGTGTTCCCGAGTAGCAATTTGTTCAGCGAGCCAAAGGCATGAGCGAAACAGAAATAGAAACCAAAAGTTCGCGGCGTCGGCGATTGCTTTTCGGGCGAATGACCAAGCAACCGCGATATGCGGTCGTGCCCACACTGCTGACTTTGGGTAATGCCGTTTGCGGTTTTGGTGCCATCACATTTGCTGCGATGGTAGGGCCTGAGCAGTTTGCTGAAGGTTCATTGGTCAGCACGGTTGGTGTGACTTCGCGAACGGCGGGCGAATTGCTATTTGTCTCGGCTGGCCTGATATTCCTGGCTATGGTATTCGACGCACTGGACGGTAGCGTAGCTCGCTTGACCAATCAGACCAGCGATTTTGGCACCCAACTAGACAGTTTGTGCGACGTTGTCAGTTTTGGCGTCGCCCCCGCCTTCTTGATGCTCCGCATGATGCACCCAGACCACGGGTTGATGGAGAGCATCGCTTTGCCTTCAATCGAATATCCTCCGCGCCTGCTGTGGTCGATTGCGGTGATGTTCATGACCTGTGCTATCTTGCGTTTGGCTCGATTTAATAACGAAACCAGTGAAAGCGACTCTCACGCTTTCTTCAGTGGTCTACCATCGCCTGCGGCGGCTGGGGTGATCGCAGCCTTTCCAATCGGATTGCAGGGACTGAAAGATGTGACGATCGGTTACGTAGTACCAGGGACTCAGCAGGTGTCCAGCAGTTTCCTGTCACATGTGACGCTGTTGCTGCCAATCATCGTGGCCGCCGTTTCAGTTTTGATGATTTCGCGCGTTCGATATCCGCATGTGATCAATCAATTTTTGCGTGGGCGAGGCACTCGCACCAAGCTGCTTAAAATATTGCTGACTCTGCTGCTGGTATTTCTAGTACGCGAAATGGCTTTGCCCGTCATTTTTTGTTATTACGCTTTCGCACAGCCAATCCGGATTGGCTGGATGCGGATATGGGCCA
>DAIRSD010000054.1:0-15379 GCA_036804625.1 Aureliella sp.
AGAACACAGGGCCAGCTCCTCGAAGGATGGCAACCCGAGTTTGCTGATCCGATTCCAGTCGCTTCCATTGGTCCAGCAATTGTTTCATCAATTCGATGGACAGCGCATTCCTGCGCTCGGGCCGGTTCAGCGTGACGACTACCAAGCCGGGACGCATTTTTTCGATCAACACAAATTCGGACACAGGTGTATTCCCAATGACAAAGAAGTTCATGATTGTTCACTCAAAGAATTGGCGATGTCAACGAGTGAATCCATCGTATATCCGCAGTTTACTTGATTTTACCGCATGAAAGAAGCCGTGGCTTTCAAGCACCGTAGCTTGGTGGTCAGATTGAGCGAGTTAAGACATGAGGATACCTGCGACTTGCCGAGCAGACTGATGAAGTTGATCTAGCAGAACCTTGTGAGCCGCAGGTAGCGATAATTGGGGATCGCAACTTGCCAAGACGGTCAGTATCGGACTGCCCTGGTCCAGCCATCGATCCTTCATTGGGTCGGAAGGGATATCAGCAAACTGCTCTCGGGGCAGCGATTGAAGTTGATCAACACGCTGGCTGGTCAGCAACAGTTTACAGGGTGCATAGAAGATCGCTTTACCGATCAATGAGTTTGGCTGTCGTACTTGCAGTAGTGGCGCAAGGTTCGGATATCCCCAAGCTGCGGCGTGATGCGCAGCAGGGTTTGCGACTCCGGAACGCAGCAGTACCTCCATGCCTGCTGTCCAGCGCGGATTGACCTCCAATAACCACCACTGGCCATGTTGATCTTCGATACAATCCAACTGAAGCCAACCCGTGATGCCGGTATCGGTCGCCAATAACTGTGCTAGGTGGCTCAATCGATCCTGCAACGATAGGCTAATTGCAACGGGGCCCCACGAACCTCGATAGATAAATTCACTAGGGCCCGGCCACTGATCACTGCTCCAAGATTGCACGATTCCCATCAGAGTCACTTCAGGCATCGCATCGCGCCCTGCTGCTGCTGAGTCGCGATTCCAGGCCACTGAAAAATTGACTCCCATCACCGTTCCGCAGATTTCTTGCTGGAAGTATTCGCATGTAGATTGAGGTTTGGTAGGCAACTGCTCGCTGATCGTGACTCCGAATCCCCCGCCGCCATTTACCTTCTTTCGCAGCCATCTGGAGCTGATTGATCGATGTGCCACCTGGCCAAAAGGCCCCAAATGATCGATACTCTCAGGAAATCCAAGTCCGACCTGCTGAGCGACCTGAGCCCAAAGGCGAGCTGACCTTAGACGCTTCAATTGGTCTTCACTGGGGGCTAGAAGACGTAGTTCCGGGTGGCTGGCCAGGTAGGTAACCATTTCAGGCCAATTCTCTGTCCCTCCCGCCCAAAAAACGGGATATGTCTGAGCTAAATGGCCGTCGGATGATTCGGCGAGCCGTCTGGATTCGGGTTCGGGTTGTAACGACAGTTCCGAAATCGTCGTTCCCCACTGGGGTAAGATGATGGTCTGTATCGCATTTTCCTGAGTGTCCTGATCGCCGAACGCATCCACACTGATTACTCTAAATTGGGAATCGGTCAGTGCGGCGACCAAAGCGCGAGTGGACACCCCCACGGCCAAAGCACGTCCATGACACCCCCCGATTGGGCTAAATTTAGATTGCCTAACCGAAACTTTATTCATTTTCCTGGGTTCTCAACTTGATCATTCTCAGGCATAGCGAGAATACTTCTAGGACTCCCGTTCGGTGATTCAGCAAAAAAAGCATGTTAGACAACAATTTAACTCGACGCCTGCCTCTTCCAACCCGTCTGGCTCTGCCCATGCTGGGGACGCTTTGGCTATTGGCGTTCACATCTAACCTGCCAGCCAGCGAATACTTGGGAGTTTTAAGCGAATTGACGCAGCCCGAGTCGAAAGTTGCCAAGCAGTTGGACCTTAGCGAACAGCAGATCCAGCAGCTTAAGCAATTGACCAGTCGCCGCACCAGTGCCGCAGTTGGTCTGGCTGCTCAACTCAAGGAGGCACCCAAAAATCAGCACGCACAACTGTTAGCTGACTTTGCAACGGAGTCGGAGCGTCTTGCAGCCGGAGTGCTCGATCAGGCTCAGCGGGATCAACTGAAACAATTGAAACTCCAGTGGCAAGGACTTCTGTCGTTATCCGACCCAGCGGTTGCTCAGGCCGTCAACTTGGCTCCTTGGCAGCAGGAGACCGTCAGTTCATGGCGAGAACGAATTAGAACAGCCAGAAAGGTCAACAGCCAGGACGGGCTCAAACCGCAGGCCGAGCAAGCGATTCGCGCTGAGTTGTCTGATTCTCAGTGGGATGCGTGGCAGGTTCTTGCAGGGCTAAGCAACCAACAGCCCACTCAGCCGCCAATGCCTCCGGTGCGTGAAGGTTTAGACTCAGCACCGTCGTCGCCGACAACGGCCGAAGCAATAGCACCCGCGCTACCGGTTGCGGGCGATGTCTCTCAGATCGCCATCGATCAAGTACAACTGGAGATCAATTTCCAGCGTCAACCATGGGGGGATGTCATCCGCTGGCTAGCCGAACAAGCAGACATGTCGGTACACTCCGAAGTCACTCCGCCTGGCACATTTACCTATCGGGATCTGAGTCGCAAGTACACGGTTGGTGAAGTCCTGGACGTGATGAATGCCTATCTATTGGACAGCGGTTATTCATTGTTTCGGCAAGGACGTTTGCTACGATGTGTCAACTTTGAAGAGGATCAAGCCATGCGTGGCGAACTGCTGAAGGAATTGACAGAAACGATTTCAGAGGCAGAACTGACCAATCGCGGAAGATATGAACCAGTCCGAGTGCTTTTTAGTCTGCAGCGGCTAAACCCTGATGATGTGATCGATCAAGTATTGGAATTGCTGAGCGTTCAGGGCACGGCCGTCAGTTTGGTTACTTCGGGGCAATTGCTGGTCACCGATATGGCTGGCAACGTTCGCAACGTAGCTGATTTCTTGCAACGAGCTGAAGATCCTGCGTCGGCACGCGGAGCTGCGGTGCAGTCGTTTGTCCTGCAGAGCATTACGGCTGAAGAGGTTCTTTCGGTGGCCAGACCACTCTTGGACTTGGAAGCCGACAGCAACGTTAGCGAAGGCATCAAGCTGTCGACCAATACGTTTGGCACAATGATTTTTGCACGGGGTGAGGCTGACAAGATCCAGATTTTGCGCGATTTAGTAAAGCAGATGGACAAGGCACCTGATGCGTCGGACAAGCCTATCACCTATGAAACGCCTTATGTGGGTCGACATTTGGTGCGAGGCATCGATTTGAAGCTGGCTTACGAAGTGGCGGCACAGTTGCTGGCAGGTTCTCCAGATGTCAAGTTGGCTACGGATGAAACTGCAAAGCAATTGGTGCTGATGGGCCGCAAAGGTGACCATCAATTGATTCAAGAGACGCTTGAATCGTTGGCTGGCGAGCTGTCCGACTTCAAGGTTATCCCGCTTCAGAATCTTGATACACAGATGGCTATTGCCGCAGTCAAAAAATTCTTTGGCTTACCCGACAAGCCCGATGCGGCCAGCGGCCAACCGGTGATCGATGGCGACAGCGTGGCTAGACAGTTGTGGGTCAAGGGTTCTGCTTCGCAGGTTCAGCAGATCGAGGATTTGATTCAGAAATTAGAAGGCACTGCCAAGGCTGGCAAGAGTCTTTGGGGTGACCATTTGCGACTTTTCCCTGGTGGTGGCAGCGGAACTGCCGATGCCATGCGACAAGCGGAGATCGTTTGGCAACAAATCAACGGCAACCAGAATCCAATTATCGGAGGAGCCGGCGGGGCAGCTTCCAGTGGGCTGAAGTCCCAGTCTTTTGCTCCGCAGCGACCGAAACAGACGACCACTCCTGACAATTCTTCTTCAGAAGAGTCCACTCAGCCTACAGACGAAGCCTCGGGCAAAACATCGGGCGAAAGCAAGGAACAGGCTGGATCGGCAAAGATCAAGCCGGGCACCGAGGCCGCAGTACAGTCTGTCCCCGAGGGCCGGCTGGTGGCTTCGGCACAAGAAGTCAATGAGCAGCCGGTTGCTGATGCCTTGGCATCGGATAGCTCAGAAATCACGGAAACAGACGCGACTTCTACGACTCCACCCTACCCCATCAATCGATCAAGTTGCGCACCTATAGTGGTTCGCGATGGACCCAACGTATTGATGGTGACCAGCGAGGACACGGAAGCTTTGGATCGCTTTGAAAACTTGCTGCGAATGATCATGGAACAGTCTGCGCTGAGCGATATCGAACCTCAAGTGGTCTATCTACAAAACATCAAGGCGGCAGCGGCTAAACAGTTGCTGAGCGAAATTTTAAGCGGCAGTCCAGCTAAAGCCACCGAAGGCGGCGGTGGAAGTGGCGGCGGTGGATTGCTGGGTGGTATGGCGTCCAATCTGCTGGGAGGGTTAGGCGGCGGCATGTTGGGTTCTCTTCTAGGTGGCGGTGCCAATAGCGCCGGTGGTAGTGCGTCAGCCACAGCGCCCAGTGTGGGCATGGCTACCGGTCAGTATGCAATTGTGTCAGACCCACGACTGAACGCACTGTTCATCAAGGCGCAGCCACCTGACATGCGACTGATTGAACAGTTGCTGCGGGTGATCGATCAGATTGAAAGCCCATTTTCAGTTGAGACTCAAGGGGTGACCGAGTTGATTCCCGTGTTAACTCAAGATGTCAACGATGTTTTGACCACGGTCAAATCGGTTTTTGGCGAGCGTATTGTGGGCAACGCCTCCAGCTCCAATCGCGCACCCGCAGGTGGTGCTCCGTCCAGTCCAGGCGAATTCTTTCAAGCCATGCGTTCTGCTTTTGGCGGCGGCGGGTTGTCTCGCAGTCAACCGCAACCGACGCAAGTGGAACTGAGTGAACCAAAAATCTCAATCGGTGCCGATATACATACCAATACACTGGTGGTTATCGCTCAGCCCTACCAAATTGAAGAGGTCCGAAAGTTAGTGGGCATGCTGGACGAAGCCGGTGAGAGTGAGCAGCCAGAAGTGGCCGTCGTAGAAATGGGAGCCATTACATCGGACGCTCTGTCAACCAGCCTGCAGCGCATGCTGGGCGAGCAAGTACAGACGAACGTCTCTGGTGGTTCATCGGGCAGTTCCGGCACAGGTTCCAATAGATCCTCAGGTTCTGGAGCATCGGCCTCTGGAAGCGCTGGACATTTTGACGTTGATGCAGCTCGACGGCGCGCCGAGTTCTGCATGCTGATGTTGCAAGGACGCGGTTCAAGTGGAAGCGCCGGTACTTCCGGGGCTGGATCGGGTAATTCTAGGCGTGGCTCCGGCGGCAGTCGGTCCAGTCGTAATTGATCACTTGGGAGTGTACAGGTTTGTTTGAAATCGGCGACATTTTGCATCGACATGGATTGCTTCAACCTGGGCAGGTGGACGCTCTGCGCCAACAGCAGCACGTGGGCATTCGTTTCTTGGAAGCGGCAGTCGAGCAGGGGATGGTTGGCGAAGAACCTGCGCTGCGTGCTCTAGGCGAAGACCTGGGCATGGAGTTCGTGGACCTGCGCAGTGCAGAAGTCGATGAAGATGTACTGAAGAACTTTCCGCAGAAATTGATCTATCGACACTTACTTTTTCCGCTGCGCCGCGTGAACGGATCATTGACGCTGGCTACCGCCAATCCACTAGATGTTTACGCCTTAGACGAAGCCAGCGCGACCACCGGTTTGACGATTGTCCCTGTGGTAGCTGAAAAATCGGAGATTGCTCGACTGACCAAGAAGCACCTGGGTGTTGGTTCGGAAACGGTCGAAGGCTTAATGGCCGCTCGAGACGAATCGGAAGACATTGAACTGCTGGAACGGATCGAAACCGACGGCAGCGAACTGAGCGAAATGGTTCAGGAGGCGTCTGTCGTGCGCCTGGTCAATGAGATATTGATCGAAGCCATCGACTCGCGATCCAGCGACGTACACATTGAATCACAGTCGACTGGCATCGTGATCCGCTACCGGATCGATGGTATTCTTCATGAGCAACCGGTGCCTCCGGAGATCAATCGTTTTCAACTGGCCATCATCAGTCGCCTGAAGATCATGGCGCGGTTGAATATCGCGGAAAAGCGGTTGCCTCAGGACGGTCGCATCAAGTTAAGAGTCCATGGTCGCGAGATCGACATTCGCGTGTCTGTGATACCAATGATTCACGGCGAAAGTTTGGTAATGCGTATATTGGATAAGGGATCGATGAAGTTCGACCTGCGCGGTCTGGGCATGGATGCTGATACCTATCACATCTATAGCCAACTGATTCGCATTCCGCACGGAATTATCTTGGTAACCGGTCCGACAGGCTCTGGAAAGACCACCACACTGTACAGTTCTCTGTTGGAGATTCGCAGTCCGGAAACCAAGATCATCACCACGGAAGATCCCGTTGAATACCAACTGGATGGTATCAACCAGATCCAAGTTCACTCAAAAATCGGTTTGACCTTTGCCGCTTCACTGCGCAGTATTCTCCGCCATGACCCGGACGTGGTGCTGATCGGAGAAATTCGAGATCAAGAGACTGCTGAAAATGCGATTCAAGCTTCGCTGACAGGTCACTTGGTCTTTAGCACGTTGCACACAAACGACGCAGCCGGTGCGTTTACCCGTATCGTCGATATGGGTATCGAGCCTTTTCTGGTGTCCAGTACCGTCGAAGCCATTATGGCACAGCGACTAGTTCGCCGATTGTGTAGCGACTGCAAACAGTCATATCAGCCTATTCATGCAGACATACCGAACGACTTTCCTTGGGAGAAACTGGACGGTCAGCCGCTTTATCGCGCAGTCGGGTGTCGGAACTGTCGCAATGTGGGTTACACCGGACGAATGGGAATCTACGAGTTGTTGGTGACCAACGAAGAGATTCGCGAATTGGCTCACGAGCGAGTCAGTACGTGGCAAATTAAGCAGGCCGCTTTAAAAAGCGGGATGCGCACTTTGCGAGTAGATGCTTGGGACAAAGCGATTTCTGGTCAGACAAGCGTCGATGAGGTGCTGCGAGTTACGAAGGGAGATCGTATTGCCTGAGTATACTTACGTCGCTCGCGATCGCACCGGCCAGAAGAAGTCTGGCACGCTGACCGCCGTCTCTCAGCAAGACGTGCTCCAGCAGTTGGATAGCGCCAACCTGTTGCCGGTGGAAATTAAGATCTCCAAGTCAGCCGGCGCGTTTCAACAGAAGCGAGTTAGCGGGCAGGTGATGGCCAATGTGTATAACCAGTTGGCTGCTCTGCTGCGTTCGGGGGCTCCCTTGATTCGAAGTTTAACAGTACTGGCCAATCAGACTCGCAAACCAGCGCTAAAAAATATCTTGGAGGAAATCAAGGCTAAGGTTGAAGAGGGAGAGCCATTGCCGGCTTGCATGGCACGATACCCCCGAGTGTTCAGCGACATGGCCGGCAATATGGTTCGTGCTGGCAATGAAGGAGGTTTTCTGGAGGATTCGCTGGAACGCGTAGCCAGCTTCACCGAACAGCAGGAAGACCTCAAGGGCAGAGCCGCCGGAGCGCTGGCTTACCCGATCTTTCTGGCCAGTGTCGGAACAGTCGTAGTAACAGTCTTATTCGTCTTCTTCGTGCCCAAGGTCGAACCTATGTTTGCCTGCTTGCGTAGTAAAGGAGAACTTCCTGTCGCCACGGATTTGCTTTTGGGTTTCAGCCAGTTGTTACAATCCTACTGGTGGCTAATTGCCGGCGGTCTGGTGTTTGGATTGTTGGCATTGGCTCAGTTCATCCAGACACAGTCGGGCAAATACTGGATGGATCGCATCAAGATCAAAGTGCCTTTGTTCGGTTCCATTTTTTTGAATTTGGCCGTAGCTCGTTTTTGTCGAGTGCTGGGGACTTTGCTGATTAATTGTGTGCCGATACTCAAGGCGCTTTAAATCATCAGCCGAGCAGCCGGGAAGCGCATACTGGAAGCATCTATCATGAAAGCCAGTGAGAACATCACGGCAGGTCAAAAATTGGCCGCTCCTTTGGCCGCTTCCAAACATTTTCCGCCTGAAGTGGTGGAGATGATTTCGGTGGCTGAGGAGTCCAATACGTTGGAAAAGGTCATGGTTCAGATCTCGGACAGCCTGGAACGCACAACGTTTCGCAGGATGGACGTTATGGTCCGATTGTTGGAGCCGCTGATGCTACTACTGATGGCCGGAGTCGTATTTTTTATCGTGCTGGCTCTAATGGTGCCACTATTGAATAGTTCCAGTACGATCTAATGGCCTATACCGTCTCTTGGAGACACTACACTTTTGTTCGGAGAACTTGAAATGAAACGAAAAATCGATCGACGACCGCTGCGGTCCGCCTTCACCTTGGTGGAAGTTATGTTGGTACTGGTAATTATTGCTGCCATTGCTGCGCTGGCGATTACCAATCTTGGAGCGTTTCAGCAACGCGCCAACGAGCGCGCTGCGAAAGCCATGATCAACATTTTGAAACAACACGTGGACACCTATCGAATGGAGATGAATGAATTGCCTCCAGACTTAAGTGCCTTGTATCAGCGGCCTAATAATTTGGCCGATCCATCCAAGTGGATGCAATTGTTGAAAGAGCCGGTTGGACTGGATCCGTGGGGCAAAGAGTATCAATACACTCGATCGGGTGCCACCTACGAAATTCGCAGCCTGGGTGCTGATGGCCAGCAAAGCGAAGACGATATCACAGGTTAGCGGCTGGAATAATGACAAGCATCTCAAGCACTCGGTCGCGATTCAGGGACAGAGAGAACTCTGTTCTGCGATCGGGTTTTACCCTGTTTGAGATGATTTTGGTGCTGACGATCATCATGGTCGTTGGGTCGCTAGCCGCGCCAGCCATCGACGGCGTACTGGCGCGTCAAAAACTACGCACGACGGCTGACGAATTGCGCATGGCTTGGCAAAGCGCGAGGCTGACGGCCATGCGAACCGGTCAAGCTCAGGTGTTTCGCTGTCAAATTGGTTCCAACGGCTATTCCATTGAGCCGTTGATTCAGCCCGACGATATGGCCAATTCGGTCGACGACCCGACAGCTATCAGCGGCGCGGCTGCTCAATCCATTTCGGGCTCGTTGGGATTTGCATCCCAGACCGTCGACGCTGAAACTCCGGCGTCCCTGCAGATCGATTCCACGCTTGTATTTTTGAGCTGCAATGCGACCAGCGATATGCGAGCCGCTTTGACTTTGCAGTCGGCTTCCGTTGGCGCTGGCGGCGCTGATGCGGGACAGCCAGTTCTGTTCTACACGGATGGGACAACCAGCACCGCCGAGCTGTTGATCAAGAGCGCACGCGACGAAGTTTGCGGTGTTCAACTGCGAGGCTTAACTGGATTTTGCGACAACATCAGCTTGACGACTCTGGAAGCGCTGGGAGGGCTGCGCTGATGCCCTGCATCGCTATAAAGCATTTTGTAGTGGATCTCGCCAGAGATCCTCTTTCTATCGTCGAATGCGGGAACTCTGGCGAGTTCCACTACGTTTCGAAACTCGTTGGTTTCTCGGCTAGAAATTCTTCGCAGCGGTGCGTCATTGGGAGCTATGTTACTGCCACTCGTCGCAGCGCTATTTCGCTGCTGGAGGTTGTGTTGGCGTTGGCCATTCTGGCTGTAGCTACCGCCTATCTGTCCCAGGCAACGCATTTGGCTACGGAAAACGCGGGCCGCGCCCGGACGATCAGCCATGCTGAAATCATTGCTGAAAGCGTGGTCAATCAGATCATTGCCGGAGTGCTACCCGCACAATCAGCTTCGTGGACCAACTACACCTCTCCCAACGCCATGAACCGATTATCGGCTGGCAGTCCATCCGATTCGCAGTGGATGTATCAGGTTCAGATTTCCGGTACTGAGGTTAGCGGCATGATTAACCTGCAAGTTGGAGTCATCCAGGCCAGACTGGGACGTGAGTTAGGAAATCAGGCCGACCTGTATGTTCAGCGCTGGATGATCGATCCGCAGCTTGGACTGGACAAGCCAATTGACCTATCCACCATGGGAAGCACAGGTGGTTTATGAACTCGAGAGCTATCGCCACCCGAGCGGGCTTCACTCTGCTTGAATTGGTTCTTGCATTGGCGCTGATCGTAGTTGCTACAGCGCTGATTGGCGCGGTGATGAACTTGTATTCGCAGTCGTTTTCCTCGCGTGGAGCAGACATTCGTCAGAAGCAGTTGGCCCGAAGCATTCTGACGATGATCGCTCAAGATATCCGTTCAGTCGTTACCGAGCAGGCGTTTGATGCTTCGGCACTATCTCAGGCTTATGCTCCTGGCACGTACGACCCAAGTCAACCAGCAGGCCAGAGCCCAACTCCTGACCCAACCGATGGCGATCCAGCGGCAAGTGATACTGTTTCGCCAACATCGGACTTAACCAGTCTTTCGTCCACCCTACAATCCACGCTGCCGCCAGGCATCTACGCTAGCCAAGGACAGTTAGTGGTAGATATCAGTCGCGTGCCCCGAGCGGATCAGTATCAAGTGCAGATGGCAGCTTTGGGAACGATGACCGACCTACCTGCCGATGTCAAACGCGTAACCTACTATGTGCAAGCCGCGACCCCGCTGGGCGTTCAAGACGCTTTGTCACAGGTCGCCACAGTAAGCACCCATAAGTCCAGCGGATACGCCAGCGGATTGGTCCGCCGCGAACTGGACCGATCGATATCCAGTTTTGCAGAAGAAAATGGTCTGTCAAATCAATTGATGACCACCGGCCAGTTGATTGCTCCGGAGGTCGTGTCGCTGGAGTTTACTTTCTTTGATGGTTCTCAATGGGTCAACCAGTGGGATTCCATGCAGCAGGGACTGCCAGCACTGATCAACATCACTTTGGCACTTCAGTCTGCCGCTGACTCCCAGGCAGGCGCACTGCAAGCCGGCGCTTCGCTATCCGCGCTTTCCAGCGATCAGATCAACGCTGCTGGAATAACCGTTTATGAGTTGACCGTGGCGATTCCAGGCTCGCAACTGCAATCTTTGGGTGGCGTTTCGATTGATAGTGCCGACATGGAGTCACTGGGACTATGAAAACGCGAATCGTGAAACGCTCAGTGGTCATAACTGGTTCCGGCAAATGTGCACGTGAAATCGGCAATTTCAATGGTGATCGAACGAATGAACCCTGTGGCCGCCGTGCTTTTCTACTAGTGTTGGTCATGTTGGTCATCGCACTGGCCTCGTTAGCCACGCTCAGCTTTTCACGGTCGATGCTGATTTCGAATGAGTCGTCACAGATTTCCAGCCATCAACTTCAGGCAAGGATGTGCGCTGAATCAGGTGTCCAGTCGGCAAGACTTCTTTTATCCTACACGCCAGACCAGCGGCTAGCCAATGGCGGCACCTGGATGAACCCTCAGTTTCAGGCCCGCAATGTAGTCTCAAGTCCATTTCCCGAGCGTCGCGGTAATTTTTCTGTGATTGCTCCGTCCTTTGATCAGTCAGGCAGCTACAACGATATTCGGTATGGATTGCAAAATGAATCGGCTAAGCTGAACCTGAATATGCTGGTGGAACTGGATGGTGTCTTGCAATCCCCCAGTACAACGACAGGGCCTAGCGCGTTGGGTGATGCCGGTGGTCTAGACTCCCTAGGTTTAGGTTCGGAATCGGCCTTACCGATCACTCCGGTAGCCGTCCAAATGTTGATGGCTCTTCCAGGTATGACACAGGATATAGCTGAGTCCATCCTGGACTGGATCGATAGCGATGACACGGCTCGTACCTACGGAGCAGAGTCGGCCTATTATGCGACTCAGCAACCCGCTTACAAGCCAGCCAATAAACCCATCGAATCGATCGAACAGTTGCTGCTGGTGCGCGGTGTGACGCCACAATTGTTGTATGGCTATGACGAAAATCGCAACGGTGTACTGGATCCTGGCGAAGCGAATAAGATGAGTCTTGGGCTGTCACCGGGTGGGCAGCCCGGTCAGATCAACGCTCAGTCGATGGACCCCAATTATGTTCCACCACCTCCCTTGGGGTTGGCTGCCTATTTGACATTGCACTCACAGGAGAGAAATACAGCTCGTGACGGTTCGCCAAGGATCAATATCAACAGCGACAACTTGCAGCAACTGTACACCGATCTTTCAGAAGCTCTGGGTGATGAATCCTGGGCGGGTTTTATCGTAGCCTATCGACTGGGCGGCAGATCATCCAATCCCAACGGAAACCCTCTGGCCTCGTTGACTGCGCTAACTTATCCGCAGGGAGAAACGGACGGCCAATCGGATAGTCAACAAGAAGCTGCCGCACAGGCTGCCGAGGCGGCTGGTCAATTGACCTCCAGTGTCCCGTGGACGCCAGATGCGCTGAGCGGTTTCGACCTGTCGACAACACCCAAAGTACGATTCATGCAAGTCTTGGATCTTTACGATGCCGTCGTCACTTCTGGCGACGGACAGCAGGCCAAAATCTACGCATCGCCATTTAGTTCTTTGCCCGAGGATCTTTCCAGCACAGCCTCGATCCTGCTGGACCGATTGACCACGGTGGATGCGGCGACTATTGGAGGGCGAATCAACCTGCTGGAGGCACCTCGTGAAGTGCTGCTAGCCATTCCAGGATTAACAGTTGACATCGTAGATCAGATTGTGGCCACGCGAAACTATGGCGTTTTTGACGAAGCTCGCAGTGTAGAGACTTGGTTGGTTTCAGAGGGTTATTTGACTTTGGATCAATTGCGAGGCATTCAACCAATGATCACCTGTGGTGGCGATGTATTTAAGGCTCAAATCGTTGGATATATCGAGGGCAGAGCTGCGTTTTCCAGGATCGAAACGATCATTGATGCTGCGGCCACGCCGCCAGGAATACGATTTTACCGTAGGCTGGATCACTTGGGGCGCGGCTTTAGCATACCTGTTTTGGGCCAGCGTCCGGATGCTAGCGGCATAATCGGAATATCCGGCCCTTAGACTGTCGGTAGCCCTGGGCATTCAGTACGTTTTTGACCAGTCTCGAATTAAGATAGAGAGGGGCTGTCTGCCGGAATCGGATCGCCGGTAACAGCCAAAAAGACCTTATTGACATAGCAAGAAACTACTTCCGCTGATGAATCAAATTTTTCAGTCCATCCCAAGCTTGGAACAATTTCAGAAGACCTGTCAGCAATGGCTGGATCGTGTGCCACTTGGCAATAAAACGCTGGGGCGGCGAGCTTCTCCCGGGTTGATCCTAGACTGGCAAAAAGACTCGTTGCTTCTAGCACGCGCGCTAGGTTCTGGTACAGACGCCAAGCTGACTGCCGCGTCCGTGCAACCCTTTGGCAAGCTGTCAGACAATCGTTCAGTGTCCGCTGCGGAAGCGGTACGCAGTGCTGTGCAGCATTCTGGTCAGAAGGGCGACGTGACTGTTCTGGTCGCCCGCGAGCTGGTCGAACTGAGAACGTTGCAATTGCCATTCATCGATCAGGATGATTTACCTGACGTAATTCGTTTTCAGGCTCAGCGACAGTTCGCGAATCTGTCGGACGCTTGCGCAGTGGACTATGTACTGTTGCCGCCGGTTCCAGGGCAGGAGCTTCAGACCGCATTGGTTGCTGCCATGCCACCGGGGCTCGTGAATGAAATCGAAACAGCCTGTTCAGCAGCCGGACTAAACGTTGCTCAAATCGCTTTTCGTCCACTGGAGATCGTGCGTCTGGCGACCCAGTCCCAGCTTGTGCCCGCTGGTGGCCGATCGATGATTGTGTGTGTCGCCGATAACGAAGCTGATTTGTTGCTGGTGCGCGATGGCCAAGTTGTCATGGTGCGTTCGACCAACTTGCCCCACGAAGACAATCCAAGGAAAGCTGCGTTACAGGCCGAAGTGCGCCGCAGTTTATTAGCAGCGGCGTCAGAGCTGGGTAACCAACCTATCGATCAATTGCTGTTGGTGGTCGCCCAGGAACAAGAACAAGATCTGGTTGCCACGTTGCAGCAAGCAACAAGAGCTGCGGTGGTTACCTTCCATCCAGACATCCTGTTACCTACCAGTGATCGTAATTTGGTCCATCAGGCCGCCACACGATTGACCGGCATGGCTGGTGCGCTCAGCATTCCGTTTGTTGATGCACAGGCGGTGATCGATTTTAAAAACCCCAAACGTCGTCCCCCAGCCCAATCCCACCGACGCACGTGGATTTTGTCGGGAGCAGCGGCGGCTTCGATATTTCTGATGGGCTATTTTTGGTATTCGTCGACTCTCAGTGGCCTGAAACAAGAAGCCGACGGCTATCGATCGGAAATCAACAGCAAGAAAGAGATCGGCCAGTCCGCCCAGAATAGCCTGATGGAATTGAAAGAGATCGAAGCATTTTTGGGTGGCGCTCCCAACTGGCTGGACGAACTGGTCTATGTGGCTGATCGGATGCCTGGGGCGGAGAAGATCAAGCTGGACTATCCTTCGTTCGCAATCGTCGAAGGTGCAGGCGTTCTCAAGTTCGGCGTCAAAGCCGACACATCCGACTCGCTTGCCGATTTTGAAGAATCAGTTCGAGACGAACAACATATCGTTAGCGGTGCCGGCGGAGGAGAGTTGGCTTCCGGCGACCAGCTTTATCGCTGGGCCGCAGATACTACGATTCGATTAACGGGCCGTGGCTGGCCACTTGCTTCTGCAACTTCCAGCACACCCGTCTCCAACGATCAATCCAAGGCCACGACTGAGCCGTCATCGGAAACGCCAGCTTCAGTCGTCAATCCGACGTCAGAATCAAATCAAGCACAGCCTGCTGGCGAAGGTGTGACCGACGCGTCAGAGGCAGATGCTGACGACAGCGAGAGGGAGCCAAACTAATATGTCACAACGCGAAAGATATTTGGCTATAGCGGTGGGTGTTGTTTTAGCGCTGCTGGTTGTCAATATTGGTTTCAAGAAAATTGTAGGCAACCTGCGAACTCAGGAAGATCGCCTGGATGCAACTTACGCTGAACTGGAATCGCTCAACAACGCGATCAACATGGGGAATAAGGCTAAAGAAAAGATCGCTCAACTGCGAATCAAGTCACTGCCCAGCAAACCGGAGATCGCAGAAGCTCAGTACAAGGAATGGCTTTATGAACTGGCCACGACCAGTGGGCTCACGCAGGTCAAAATTACCTCGCTGGGCAGTCGTCGTGTTAAGGCCAAAAATCAACCAAACGAAGCTCCAGACGCATTTACGCTTTACGACTTCAGGTTGAAGGGACGTTGTCGTCTGGATAAGACTATCGAACTGTTGGGACATTACTATGATCGCAATTATTTGCACCGGATCAGTTCTCTTAATCTCAAGCCCGCTAGGGACGCAGACTTAGTTGAAATTGACCTGCCATCGCCAGTTATCTCGTAGCCTCGTGCGGGGGACAAACATGTGCCGCCGCTGCAACCATCCTGCAGGCCGGCAATGTCGATCGACCAATAC
>DAIRSD010000055.1:0-15362 GCA_036804625.1 Aureliella sp.
GCCAAGAAAGCAAAGCCCGTCAACCAAGCCGCCAAGACTGATGCCAGGACTGCCAAGTTCGACCATCAGCGCCATCATGCCATTCATCAGTAGCAGACGCGCGATCCAGGGTTGTGCAGTGATTAAGTTGATTGTCGCATCAATCCATGACGACCGCATAGGCTCCGGCAGTTCGCTCAGCCCCAAACGAGAAAGCGCCAATTGGCTGGTTTCCTCGACTGAGTTGATCAGGCCGTATTCCATGGCCACTTCAGGTTGAATTGTAGTTCCACCTGCGACGCGCTGCTTGGGAACCCACGCTTGACGGTCGACACGGTTTTGAATTTGGGCTTGAGAGAAGATGCTTGTCTGACCTGAACCTTGATGAACGTAGGAGCTGACAAGCGCTGTACGGTCCGCCAGTACAGTTAGCAACGGAAAAGGGCGTTGGATGCGGCTGGCCAGATCGTCCAGGGCTCGCAACTGAACGTCGCTTAATGCTGACTGCGCTGAGGGGCTTGTGTCTGGCCCCATGGTCGACGGTCCTATCAAAATCGCCTCGTTGCAGGCGACCGGAATCAGCGAAATGGGGCCGGATAGCGAGTTTTCGATCAGCCCAACCGTATATACTTGGTCGCGCAGATCGGCAATGGCGCTTGCCAGTCGTTCCGCCTGCTGCAAGTCACTGCTAGCCGATTGCATTTGGAAGACCAGCAGGTTGATATCACTTTGATCGACGCTGCTACGAATGCTGCGCAGCAGTTGGTTGACGAGTTGTTGGTCTAAGGAGCCGTCGATTTTGATGCTGCGGGCACGCCATTCTCGAGGCAACTGCTGAATGCTGCGCAGTGATCCGTCAACGCCCAGGTTGCTAGTCAAGTCGGCAAGGGACTGGACCGTGGGGGCAATCCATAGCCAGCTCCGCATCTGTTCGGCGCTTAGCAGAGCCGGTCCGGCTCCGTTCCAAATCGTCTCGTGAAATTCGCTGACCTTACCCTCGTCTTGCAGGCGATTGGCCTCTGCCAAACTAACCACCTGGGTTCCAGGGGAGTCTGTAACGGAGATCCGTCGCAGTTCGATATTGGGCAACAGCATTGCCTCGACTACGGCCCATGGGATATTGGTGCGTCCCCTCGATACGATGTCTCGATAGGCGGCTAGGATCGTTGGCTCAGCGGCCGTATCTGCGCTGGCGTTACCCAATTGGACACCTGGTCGAGCAAAGATCTCTTGGCAAGCCAAAACGGGTAGAACCGCGTGTCCTACCACAGATTGTGGCAGATAGGCTACCGGGCGCAGAGCGGCCGCTTCTCGATCGGTCAAATATCGCGCTAACGACAAACATCGCTCAAACTGGCTGCCCCGGACATCCTGCGTTTGGTCGCCGGCAGCTTGTTGAGGCAACCCGGACGATTCGAATTGCAGAACTACAACAGGCCGCAGGACTTCAGCATCGGCTGACACTTGGGCAATCCGCCGAATCTGCTGAATGACTTCAGCGTCGCGATCACCAAACAGTGGCAACGGAACTTTGACGATGTATCCTGTTCGCTGAGTTGCTGGAGGCGGGGCATTCTGGGGTTGTCCAGTAGAGTCTTGAACTGCTGCGGCGGGTTGTCCCTGCGCTGCAGCCGTCATCCAGAAGATGCTTAAAGCACAACATGGCAATATCCAAAAGGCACGCAGCAGCCCAGACGTTCGCAGCGCAGTTTTTCTGGCAAAGTCGTTTTGCATCGTATGATTGACGGTAAGGTGCATTATTTTGGTTATTCGGCGGGATAGCCTACGATGGACTGTAGGCGATCATACAGTGGGCTAAGTCGATCGTACATCTTTGTATAGATCTGGTCGTATATTTTTTGATAAAGCAGTGCGTAAGTACCGTCTGGTTCAAACCTGTCCTTGACTCGAACCATGCCCGCGACTGCGGCGGCATAACTTGGGTAGTGCCCCAAGGCGACGGCCATGTTTACGGCCGTACCCAAAATGCTGGCTTCGTAGGTGTGCGGCCTTTCGACTGGTCGATCCGTGATGTCGGCCATGATCTGCATAATGTTATCGCTCTGTGAACCTCCTCCTGCAATACGAAGGACCTGAAACTGCCGCTTCAATCGAGACTCGGTCTTGAGCAGTCCTTGTTTCAAAGCGTAACCCAATCCTTCGATAATGGATCGGTAGACATAAGGACGCGTATGAACGTCACCAAAGCCCATGATCACGCCTTTGGCCGTTGGGCTAGGATAGCGTACCCCGGCACCCCAGTAGGGCTGAGTAATCAAACCCATGCTGCCGGGTGGAACCTGGGAGAGAAACTGATCCAGCAGCATTTCGGGCGACTTCTTGTTTTCTTGCGACTGCATCTTTTCCAGGTGTCCGAATTCATCTCGGAACCAAGATACCATCCAAAAGCCTTTATAGATCATCACTTCGCTGTTGTACAATCCAGCCACAGCGCTAGGGTACAGCGGCGAGAATCGTTCGACCTCGCGATATTGCCTGGTCACCGCTTGAACTGTTGCCGTAGTTCCCAGGCTCAGGCAGGCGATGTCACCATCGTCAACTACACCTGAGCCCAGTACCTCAGCGGCTTTGTCGGCCGCTCCAGCGATCAATGGCAAACCGTCAGGTAAACCTGACTCATGTGACGCTTGCGAACTGACTTGACCAATTACTTGTCCCGTCTGAAAAAGTTTCGGCAACTTTTCTGGCGGCACATCAAAGAGGCGGCGCAGGGGATGGCGGGGTCCCATCCATCGATGATTCTTGTAGTCAAAAGGCAGGTATCCGACCACACTGGATACCGATTCATGATAGTGACCACTGATCTTGTAATGCAGGTAGCCCGACAGTCCCAAATACTTGTGAGTGTTATCGACTACCTCCGGCTGGTGCTGTCGCAGCCAATTCCAATCGGTGTTGCGGTAGGTGTGTTGTAGCAGAGAGTAGACGCCCAGCGGCTTAAGCATCCACTCCACGGGAGCCGGAAAAAGTTTTCGCATTTGAGCCTTGCGATCATCTAGCCACAGAATGGCCGGTCGCAACGGACGGCCCGTGCGATCCAGATTGATCATGGTAGATCGCTGAGTGGTAACTGACATGGCGCAAAGCTTGGATTTCATCTCCTTTTGTCGCCGAAAAAGTGATGCGGTCGCGCGACACAGCATCTCCCAATAGTACGGAGCATGTTGCTCGGCCCATCCCGGTTGAATCGAAAAGTACGGCTCGATGGCCAGCCGTTCCAGATCGACAATCTGCCCATGATTGTCAACGATGCCAACGCGAATTGACTGTGTTCCAACGTCTACTGATAGATAAAAGTGGCGTGGTTGCAAATCCATATTCATCGACTGTTCTGTCCTACATCCTGTTCTGTCTTGGCAAAATAGTCCTAGCGAATCGCTTGTGAGTCTGATTAATCTGTTAGAGCAGTAATCTGATGTCGATTCTAACAGTCCAATCCCAGCGTTCCACCTGGATTCATGATTGCGTGCGGATCAAGACAATGCTTGATGCCGCGTAACATTTTAAGTCCAGTGGGGTCAAACTGAGTGTGCATAAAATCCATCCCCATGCGTCCGACTCCGTGGTGATGTGAGATAGATCCTCCATTTTCCACAAAAGTAGCGATTATACTTCTCTGCAACTCCAAGAATTCAGACAACTCTTGTTTTGCCGGCAGCCCTTTCATGGGTCCAAAAAATATTGCATAGAGATTACAGCCCGTTTCATAGACGTGAGAGATATGGGACATACCGTAAAGCTTTCCGCGATGGCTTTCAAACAGTTGATGCAAGGCGGTCCACAGTGGTATTAACCTGTCCCAAGTCACAGCCGTTTCCATGGTGTCGATCATGTAGCCGGCATCCATAAATGCGTCTCGCAAGTAGGATGATTCGAAGCGTTGTTTGAGCCACTTGTCGATCGGTGCCTTGCCTGCTACTAAACCACCGAGGCGTTTCACGAACGACATGACACGTTTCGCGGTGCACCGAGCCGAAGCAAGATCGCCCTCCACCATCACGAGCATGGTCGATCGATCTGGCGGATGATATCCTAGCCATCTGAGCAGTCGATCTTTCCAGGTGCCCTCGAAGCCCTGGTGCTTAAACCCAAACAGCGTCTCTTGACCATCCGAAATCCGAAATAGGTGCGGCTTGCCAATCTCGCTTTGAATCATTTCCCGCATGGCATGAGCCGCTGTGGGAAAATCGCGGAATACAAACGAGTTCCGCTGGCGATTTTCGGGACGCAATTGGAAGACTCGCCAAGTCACTTCCGTGATCACTCCCAAAACACCTTCCGAGCCCGCAAATAGCCGGTTGAGGTCCCATCCCTGCGCACAGGCCGGATAGTCCCGAGAATTGTAAGTCCCGATTGGTGTTGCCACTTGAATCGCCTGCATCAGGTCCTCGGCACGACCATAGCCGGTGGAACACTGGCCAGCACCGCGCGCGGCAATCCACCCGCCGACCGTCGAAAATTCGAAGGACTGAGGAAAATGGCCACAGGTAAAGCCTCGTGCGTTTAGATATTCCTCCAGCTTCGGCCCCATGATACCCGCCTGGACGCGAACCGTATGGTTCTCCTGGCTGAAATGCAGAACTTGATTCAAATGTTTGCTCAGGTCAACGCAGACACCACCCTGCCTGGCTTCCAGCGCGCGAGTCACCGAAGAGCCACCTCCAAAGGGAACGACCGGTACGCAATGCTCATGGCAATATTCTATGATCTGTTGAACATGACGGTGTGTTTCGGGGTATAAGACTGCGTCGGGAGGGTAGGGGACCGTTTGCTGCTTCAAATTCAGAAGATCGCCGTAAAATTTTCCCAGTGCATGAGTGGCTCGAGAGTACCCATCCGTTTGCATATTGCGCTCGCCCAGCAACTGCTGGAAGAACTGCTGATGTTTCTGATCCAGCTTTCCTGGAGGAATGTTTAGCGGTACTTCCGCACGAATCGCATCCGCTATATCGCGTTGCCTCTTGCGATTCGTCCCGAAGTATTGTTCAAGGAACTCAAGGGTGTGACTGTCCAGGCTGGACGCCCGTTTGTCGCCCCAAAGATAGATCTGCCTGTAGGTTTGGTTTGTCATGGTAGAGTGTAGCGCTTTTCTAGGCAGTCAACGATGGACCTTTGCTGATCGGCCAACGACCAGTTCAGCCGTTGGCCCAATTTTTTGGCAATTTTCCGAAAGACTTCATCGGACGGTTTGCCCATCCAACCAATTCCCGTTCGTCGAAAAAGCAAATCGTCAAGAGTGTAAACCAATTCGTGCTCGAGTACATAGTCGACTTCTGCCATGATCTCTCCATCTTGTGTCAACATTTCGCGGCCTTCAGGGTGCTCACGCGCCTTGTCCAGAATCATCTTGGCTTCGACCCCATAATTGCGCGCATAATAGGAGATGGTTTCTGGCTGAAAACCGCTTTCATAGCCGGTCATCAAATCGTCGATGAACTGTTGGTACGGCCCGACCCGGCAGGGACTGAGTACATAGCGCGATGAATCCTGGCTGGCTGAAGGCCAACCAGACTGCCGCATTAACAAATCAAGCACCTGTGCAGCCAGTCCCCGCGATGTCGTGTACTTGCCACCTTCGACACAGATCAGTCCCGGCATCCCTTGGCGTGAATAATCGGTGATTTCGTAGCGGCGACTGGCGGAATAGGAATCCTGCTGAGTGTCCAAACCGACGAGAGGACGAAGGCCGCCATAGTGAAACAAAATGTCACTCCGGCTAAACGCCCCTCCCACTGGCTCGGCAGGCAAAAGTGCATTCACCTTGTCGATCAATTCTTGAACACTTGCGGCGGTCGGAGCGTAATTGTCTGGATCACCCGTATAAGGCTTGTCGGTTGGGCCAACTATGGTCAAGCCTCGCCATGGCAGAAACATCAAGTGGTCACCATGATCCGTTTCCATCGCCACCGCGTCTTGAAATCTGAATTTAGAAGTGATCAGGTGGACCCCTTCAGACCGAACCGGTTGCCTAGCAGTGGCGGCCTGGTTGGTGTTTAGTATTTTATCCGACCACGGACCAGCACAATTGACGATCCATTTTCCATAACAGGCATAAGTCGCTTGTGTGAGACGATCCGTCACTTGCACACCAACAATGCGATTTCCGTCGCGGACAAGTGAATGCACCTTGGCATAGTTGGCTACCAGAGCGCCATGCTCACAAGCCGTTTTCAGAAACGCCATAGTCATGCGATCGGGATTAACGTTGGCGTAATCAAAGTAGCTGACGGCATACTGCAGTCCGAATGAATCCAGCGCTGGCGCGCTTTCCAGGGTCTGCGCAGCGCTGAATAGTGCCCTACGCGGCAACCTATTTTTAGGTTCGGCCACGCGCGATTTATCGAAGGACAACTGATCGTACAGCCACATTCCCAACCGCAGCGGCACGTTCTTGCGAAAGCGGCGGCTGTATCTAGGGATCAAAAAGCGTAACGGCTCCACTAGATTGGGAGCGATGTCGCCAAGAATACGCCGCTCCCGCAGGGACTCTCGTACCAGCCCAAATTCGCCATTTTTTAAGTATCGAAGGCCACCGTGGATCAGTTTGGAAGTAGCCGCAGACGTGGCTGATCCAAAGTCGTTCATCTCGAAAAGCGCGACCGATCTTCCTCTGAGCGCAGCCTCGTGAGCGACGGCTGCTCCCGTGATGCCGCCGCCGACTACGATGATGTCAAAGACACGACCCTTTAGCTCTTGAGTATCGATTCGCTTCACTTCTTGGCAGATTCCTTCTGTGACCATTGCCAAATCGAACCAGGCCAGCGACAATCACCCTAACCCTTCAAACCTCTAGTCTAAGGCACAAACCATAGAGCGACTAGCACAGATATGACAGACCCTCGATTTCTACGTTTGGCGGATCTTCTGATTCAACATTCGACTCAGCTTAAGCCGGGAGAGCACCTGCTGATTGAAGCTTTTGACATCCCGGAAGCCATGACCATTGCGCTAGTTCGGGCTGCCCGCAAGGTGGGAGGTCACCCGCATGTCGCTCTGCGCAGCAATCGGATCATGCGGGCGCTCAATGAGTCGGCGGCTGAGGAGAATTTGACGATTTGGGCAGACTACGATCGCTATCGAATGTCCAAAATGCATGCCTACATTGCGCTACGAGGTGCGCTGAATGTCAGTGAGATGTCTGGTGTCAGCAGTCAGCAGAATCGCCAGATAGGCAAGCTGTACTCCAAGCCGGTGCATTTTGATCAACGCGTGGGGCATACCAAGTGGTGTGTCCTGCGGTGGCCCACTGCCAGTATGGCTCAACTAGCGGAAATGGACACAGAAGCTTTTGAGGATTTCTATTTTGACGTTTGCACTCTGGATTATCTACGTATGGATCAAGCATGTCGCGCTCTTCAGCAGCGTATGTCGGTCACCGATGAAGTGCATATTCAAGGGCCAGGTGAAACCGACTTGCGATTTTCTGTCCGCAACATCCCAGTCAAACGTTGCTGCGGTCGGCGCAACATTCCGGACGGTGAATGTTTCACAGCACCGGTCAAGGACAGCGTGGAAGGTATCATCCAGTACAACACACCTACGATCTACAGCGGAAGTACTTTTCAGGACGTACGATTGGAGTTTAACAAAGGGCGCATCACTTCAGCCACCGCTCAGGGTGACAATGATCGCTTGCAAGCGATTTTAGATACCGACCAAGGGGCTCGGTACATCGGCGAATTTGCCATTGCGTTCAACCCCTATATCCTGGAGCCGATGAAGGACATCCTGTTCGATGAAGAGATTGCTGGATCTCTTCACTTCACACCGGGCAATTCGTATGACGATGCAGGCAATGGTAACAGCTCGGAAATCCACTGGGATTTGGTTCTGATCCAAAGACCCGAATATGGTGGCGGCACAATAAGCTTTGACGGACAAGTGGTCCGACGCGACGGTCTATTCGTGTCCGATGACTTACTGGGGCTGAACCCGGAAGCGCTCAAGAGTTCCACCGGCTATTGAAGCTGACCCGCCTCGCGAAGGTTCAGACGGATGCGCCAATCGTGTGGGTCGCTGTGTATCCGTTCTATGGTGGCCCGCGCTTGCCAAAGTGGGATAGGTGATGTACCTACCGAGATTGGTTTGGCATGATAACTGCACCTGGCATCACTGGATCGGTCAAGATGGTCGATTTTACAGTCGCATTGTGAGGACTATCGGGGGTGAAGCGGTTACGCCGATCTCAAGGTGAATTATGCTGCGACATATTTGAACTGTAGGGAGTGTGCAGAGAGCGCTTACACGCAACGTTCGATGTTGGCTGCAACTTGTGGTAAGTAGCGGCAAAAGACTCGGGCGGCATCGAAGCGATCGCGTAACACACCACGCCCCGATCACTGGGGCGCTGCTTCGTCCCATCCGAAGCCAGTGGTGCGTTACGAGGTCCGAACAAGCGAAAGGCTGAAACATAACCTTCGGTCTGCGACTTTCGTAGCGTCGAATCTTCCCGCGTCACGGACCTCTGCACGCACCCTACTTGGCTACTTGGGAGTATCTCTTGAGGAAGAATAGAAACGCAGAGTTAAGCAGAACGCAGAGTCTTATGAAAGAGATATTAGGCAATGCAGAATGCGTCATCGGGACCAAGCAACTCGAAATCAATTCACTTTCAGTATAACATTCAAGGCTATGCTTCGGCGTTTGTGAATTCTGAGTTCGAATCTCATTAGAAGTTCGTCACGCCAATGGTTCGGTGGTTGATGCTGAGATATTGCGATCTCCGCAGTGGATCGAGCAGCATCACATCCAAGTCGGTAGGTCGTTCTCCTTTGAATTGACGGAAATCAACGTCGATGGTCGCGGGCTAGTTCGCTCGATCAGTGATGCACCAGACGTGCTGCCGGGAGAGGGAGCCGTTGTTACCGGTCGGTATGCGACTCGTGAGGTAACAGGCCGAGTTCGAGTGACCCTGGCAGATGGCACCAGTATTACGGGCACGGAGAATCACCCCGTATGGTGTGTTGACAAAGGCCAATGGGTTGGACTTGGCGATCTGGAGCCTGGCGAGCATCTGCAAGCTAGGGCCGCAGATGTCGAAGTCGCCTCGGTCGAGCGTCTGAGCGATGCTGCTCCGGTCTATAACCTGGAAGTAGCTGGTGAGCATGTCTACGAGATCACCGAACTTGGCATTCTCGTTCACAACGCCAATTGGGATTGTGGGCAGTTTTTGGACTTGCAATCGAAAGTACGAGCCGGTGGTGGCACGCAGGTCTTGGATGCAGCCGAGTTAGCACGGTACAATGAACTGCTTAGCATGGTAAAGAAGCGTTACAAAGGGCAGTTGACGGAGGAGCAAATTGATACACTGGTGTCGGCAGCTCCTGAGGCGTTGGTTGAAGCTGGCGGGCACTTCCACCATGTCTTGCCGAAACTAGGTCGATTGGTACATCGAGATCGGATTCTTGCCTTGCAGCGCATGCTGTGGTTTGACCACGGGATTGATCCGATCATGAGTGTGGATTTCTTTGTTATTGCACCAACGAAGGGCGTTCACACGAACCCGGCGATTGAACATGTGATTGAAAGACTCGAGGACTTCTTTGAAGAGTTCCCAGCCGCGACTGAAGCAAATAAGAAGAAAGTGCTAGAGTTGTTGGAAGTTCTCGGCGATCAAGCACAGCAAGGCTTCCAGAATCTGAGGAAATAAATTTATGGATCATAAGGCCGAGCTCGTTGAAGCCATTGACGATGGCGACATTAACAGGTTTCGTTGGAATTTTGGGCGAGAGGATCTTCAATCATGTGGGGTTTTCGGAAGTATATTGCACATGGCTACACTGTTCGGCACTTTCGAAATCGTCAAATTCCTCGTGGAAAACGGTGCTGAACTAAATCGACTTGGCGGATCTTGGGAGGCTCCTGCCCTTACCTATGCTGCAAAGAAAGGAAACCTTGAAATTGTTCGCTATCTTGTCGAGGCAGGTTCGATGCTGGATACAAGCCATTCTTTGAATAATCCGTTAATGAGAGCTGCAGGTAAGGGGCATATTGACGTAGTAGAGTATCTGCTGTCGACCGACATCGACCGGCACGCAACCTACCGAATTCCAGCAGGAACCCTAATCAATGCACTGGTTGAAGCCGAGCAGGGAGGACACACTGAGATTGTGGAACTGCTCAAAGCCCACGGCTGTCACCGACCAGTTGAAGGAATCGACAAGCCAATTTGGGAGCCAGCACCGGAGTTTATGGTTGATCACCAATCCCCCGAGCTGAAACGCGCGCGAGAGATCATCGACTACATGGAGCAGCGGTTTGGTCTGGCGGACGAGTATGGGATACAGGAGATCATTCCTGTCATGGAGGGCATTTCTGTCTCGATCAACATCATTCGCCCCAACGATTCTCACCCCTACTTGGTAATGTTTACCAACGGCATGAGCGACTTGCCGATGAAGGTTCCGGCTGGGCAGGAAGCTTGGCAATATGCCGAGCTGGGCATTCACCTGCCGCCGGATTGGAAGCATCCCCGCGAGGCAGGTTCCGACCTGAATTGGATGTGGCCGATTCAGTGGTTGCGCAAGATGGCCTATTATCCTCATCAAAGCGACTCCTGGCTGGGACTGCCTGCCGCACTGGTTTCCAGCGACGAACCACCGGTGCCACTTGGCCCGAACACCAAGCAAACCTGCCTGCTGATGGTCCCCAATTTTTCCAACCTCAATCCGCCACTGCAGACAACCGATGGTCGCCAGATCAATTTTTTCACCGTAGTTCCTCTGTACACCGAAGAACGAGATTACGAATTAAAGCATGGCATGAGACCCTTTTTTGATCAAATTGCCAAACATGGCGTCCCCTTCACAGTCGACCTCAATCGCCCCAATTTTGCGGCGAAGTAGGAGCCTTTTGTGATCGAAACTGTGGGCCTGGCATGGGACGACAGAGATATGGCGATAGGGACACATAATGCTGGAAAATCTAGTAAGAGAACCGATGGTTGATTAAAATCAAAGGCGGTTAGCTTCGAGAACGAAAAGCGGCAATCGGTAAATTTGCGTTGATTAAAATGGGATAAGTTGACCTAAATTGCTAGCGACCTTCGATTGTTGAGAAGTGCCTATGAAAACGATTTTGAACAACTTCAACGCTGCGTCCACATCCTACAGGAGCATTGCAGTCAGCAAGCCTACTTCAAACAAACCTGCGATAACGAATATGTTCAAGTTTGGCTGTGGTGACTGTAGAATCAAGCCGCTACATTCATTACAATAAGGATTGATCTCGATTTGCATCCGGAATGCCAAAATGGCTAGCGATGACAGATCCCTTCCCGCCTCGTTTTACGTCCCACCCCGCGCGATGCAATGCAAACCATGCCACTGAGCGTGTGTCTGTCCCCAATCTTAGCTTGTCTACCGCTTTTTCTCGGGTTGTCTGATTTAGTTTTTGCTCAGACAGTTGCAGAGCCGACCATTGATTTTCAAACTCAGATTCAACCACTTCTGGCTGAATCCTGCTTGGCCTGTCACGGGCAAGACGCCAGCACGCGTTCGGGTGGCTTGAGACTGGATCAGCGTGACGGAGCGCTGCAGGGTGGGGATTCTGGAAAAGCTGTCATTGTGCCTGGAGATCCCGAGTCTAGTTTGCTGATTCAGCGAGTTACCTCTGCGGACCAGGATTCGATCATGCCGCCACCTTCCCACGGGCACGCGCTGACACAGTCACAAATCGATCTGCTCAAGAAGTGGATTGCGGCGGGAGCCGAGTACGCGCAGCACTGGGCTTTCGTCCCGCCGATGCAGCAGTCGCTGCCAGTATCGGCAACCGCTAAAGGAATTTCGCATCCGATCGATGCTTTTGTTGATCAGCGACTTTCGTTGATGGGATTACAGCCATCCCCCCCGGCATCTCCCTGGGTCTTATGTAGACGACTGTACCTGGACATCATCGGTCTACCGCCATCAGTAGAAGAGCTATTGGCCTTTCAGCGCGATGGTTTTGATGCGCCAGTAGAAAAGCTGCTGGCCAGCGAACGTTATGGTGAGCGATGGGCAAGACCCTGGTTAGATGTGGCTCGTTACTCAGATACCAATGGCTATGAAAAAGACATGCGTCGTGATCAGTGGGCCTGGCGTGACTGGGTGATTCGCGCTTTGAACAGCGACATGCCATACGATCAATTCATCATCCAACAGATCGCTGGGGATCTGCTACCGGACGCAACGCAAGATCAACGCATCGCTACCGGCTTCTTGCGCAATAGCATGATTAACGAAGAGGGGGCGATTATTCCTGAAGAGTTTCGCATGGTCGAAATGTTTGATCGCATCGACTGTCTGGGAAAAGCCGTTTTGGGACTTTCAACTCAGTGCGCTCAGTGTCATGCGCACAAGTTTGATCCGCTGACTCATGACGAGTATTACGGACTGTTTGCTTTTCTAAACAATACCTACGAAGCGCAGTCTTGGGTTTATAACGCTCAAGAGCAGCAGCAGATCAGTCAGATATTGGCTAATATCGCTAAGTCGGAGGATTCAATTCGTTCGCAGCGCCCTCAGTGGGAATCGGAATTGAATCAGTGGGCCGCTCAGTTGGCTGCTGGCGGGGCCAGTTGGCAACCCATGGAGTTCAACGATTTGAATAGCGTTAGCGGCTTGAATCACCCGGTTCAAATTGCGGATAAGTCGATTCTGATGCTAGGCCACCGCAGCGACGATGTTTACTTCATTGGCACGCCCGAATTAAATGGTGCAACGGGTATGCGACTGGAAGTATTGACTCACGGTGATCTGCCCTTTAGTGGACCTGGCCGCGATGGATTGGGGTTGTGGTCGATTCGAGAAATCGAACTACTGATTCAGCCTCCGGGCAATACCCAGTGGTCTAAGGTGAAACTGACATCGGTCACGGCTGATTTTGAGCAAAAAGAGGAGGAGCTTGACAAGGGCAAGACCAAGAAAGGGCCAGTAGCTTTTTTGATCGATGGCTCGGATGCTACGCTTTGGTCGGCTGACCGTGGACCCGGTCTAAGAAACAGTAGTTCAGTGGCGGTAATTGCGTTTGAATCGCCTCTGGAGGTTCCAGCCGGCACGCAGGCTAAGGTTGTTCTGCGAATGAATAGTATGCCTGGATGTGTTCGTTGCTCGTTGACTCGTGACGCTGGGCCGAAGGCATTGCCAGTGGACTATGACGCATTTCAAGCAGCTTGTGTGACAGCCGAAAGTCGGTCCGCAGCTCAGCAGGCTGCCCTTTTCTCAGCTTGGCGGCTAAGCGTTGCTGAATTGGCCGAAATCAATCAACAGATCGCTCAACATTGGAGCCAGTATCCGGCGGCGGAGACTTCCGTGCTGCACTTAAAAGAGCGTGAACCCGCGTTGGCTCGCCATACACATCTCTTGCGCCGAGGAGAGTGGAATCGTCCGCTGCAACGGGTCGAACCTCACACGCCTGCCGCGTTGCCAGCGATTCAGGCGACTGACGAACCTCCGCGACTGCAATTTGCACGCTGGTTGGTCGATCCGCGATCACCATTAGCTTCGCGCGTAGCCGTGAATCGGGTGTGGCAAAACATTTTTGGACGCGGGTTAGTCGAAACGGCTGAGGATTTTGGTACGCGGGCTCCGGTCCCAGAGTACCGTGAGATCTTAGACTGGCTGGCTGTCGACTTCATGCACAACCGGTGGAGCAACAAGCACCTGATTCGCAAAATTGTTAGTAGCCGCACCTATCAACAGGCGTCAAGTACGGATAAGGCAACCGCTCAGATCGATCCCGATAATCGTTGGCTGACGCGCGGAGCCCGATATCGCTTGGACGCAGAAGTGTTGCGAGATATGGCGATGAGTGTATCGGGGCTGATTCATAATCAACTGTATGGTCCCAGTGTATTACCTCCCGTGCCCGAGAGCGTGCTGGACTACAACTATGTCAAACCTGACTACTGGAAGCCAACTGAAGGAGTTCACCGATACCGCCGAACCATTTACGGCTTCCGCAAGAGATCGATGCCGGACCCCAGCATGTCAGCCTTTGATGCGCCCAACGGTGATTTCGCCTGCGCTAGGCGCATTCGATCCAATACTCCGTTGGCAGCCTTGACTAGCCTAAACGAGACTATCTTTGTCGAATCTTCGCGTGCTTTTGCGTTGCGTGTTCTACGCGAAGGAGGCTCTGATGATACCACTCGGATCAATTTTGCATTTTTAGCCTGTATGTCGCGATATCCAACGGCTGATGAGCGAATGGCCATGCAGGATTTGCTCGCTCAGCAACGCCAGCGAGTTGCCGATGGTTGGCTGAATGCTCGTGAGTTAACTACGGGAACCGCTGACAAGCTACCCGATCTGCCCGAATCCGCAACACCGCAAGATGCCGCCGCTTGGACCATAGCGGCTCGCGTCTTGCTAAATTTAGACGAGACGATCAGTCGAAACTAGCGAATACTTCATTCAGCCATAATGTGGGGACAAGCTTCCAGCTTGTCCAAAGCAATTAGCAAAACGTGAGGACAAGAAATCGGGTGTTAATGCACTCCGGCTGATGATACGTTCAGAAGGCTACTTCCGAACAATTCCTAACTGCAGAATTTTGCAATTCGAATGCCAGTCGAAATTGAATTTCAGTTGTTAAAATAGATGATAGTCAGAAAGTATCGAGGCATGAATATTAACCGCGACTTACAGGCTGCTCGAGCCAGTTACTTGAGACGACGTTGGTTTTTGCACGACTGCGGCTTGGGGCTAGCTGGTATTGCTGCTTCTGCGTTGATGAAACAGGATTTGTCTGCTGAGGAAACCCGAGGAGATCAAGCCGCCAATCCTCTGGCCGCTCGGGCACCTCACTTCGAGCCAAAGGCACAGCGCGTGATCTACATGTTTCACGCGGGAGCCCCAAGCCAGTTGGAACTGTTTGATCACAAGCCCGAGCTACAGGCGCGTGATGGGCAATTGCCACCGGCCAGTCTGTTGGAAGGGTATCGAGCCGCTTTTATCGATCCCAAGTCGGCTTTGTTAGGTGGCAAATATGCTTTTACAAAGTATGGTCAGTGCGGGATGGAGATGAGCGAATTGGTTACGCATTTGGGTAGCATTGCAGACGATATCTGCTTGATTCGATCCATGCAGACCGATGCGGTCAATCATGCACCGGCGCAGATCCTGATGAATACGGGAACTCAGCAATTTGGGCGTCCCAGTTTTGGTTCGTGGACTTTGTATGGACTGGGAAGCCACAGTTCTAATCTGCCCGGCTATGTCGTACTCACTAGTGCCAAGGGTACCAGTGGTGGAGCTAGTAATTATGGGTCGGGCTTTCTTCCGACCGAATATGGTGGTGCGCCGTTTCGAAGTGCGGGCGATCCGGTCTTGTACTTGACCAATCCTCCAGGCATTGATCGGCAGTCTCATCGACAGTCTTTG
>DAIRSD010000056.1:0-15053 GCA_036804625.1 Aureliella sp.
CAACCCAGCGACCATCCAGTTGCGTCAAGTGGCCACCCCAAAAACATCCATCGGAATCGAACAGCCACGAGCGAGGTTTTCCTAAAGCTGGATCCCAACCAATCCTTTGATGGCTCTTGGAAGTTACTACTCCCTCCTGCCTTACGTCGATGTCGCCCAAGATAAAATTCTTGTCCTCCGACCAGCGATATGCAATATGAACCTGGCCATCAGTTCCCTCATTGATCCACTCACCGATCATCCACTCTAGTCCTTGCAGCATCTGACCAGGTGTTGGCAATGGAGAGTCATCCACGTCTCTTAGCGAGGCTATTTGCCAGCCTTCGGTCGACTTTTCGTACACTGCAATGTACCGAACTTGAGAAAGTGCCCCATCTGCGGCTGTCGTTTTTCGAGTCCCTTCTTCAATCACTATGGAACCAACCGCTCTGATCGACTCGGATTCATTGGCAATAGATAGTCCAGGGAATCGCCTGAAATAGTCACCGAGCAGTTTGGTGAATTCGTTCTTGCCTTGATAATGAGTCCCGAATTCGTCGACGTATTCGCAGTCCTCATGAAAGAACGCTACGACAGCATCCGCCTTTCCAGCATTAAACGCCTCGGTACGCTTCTCTGACAAAGCACGAACCTCTGCCACTGAAGCAGCCTTGGGGTCTTGAGCAAGAGCCTGACTGCAAAAGGCAACCATCAGTCCTAGGAGTATCTTGGATCGAACAAGGGTTTGATTCATCATGGTCTGGTTCTCTGTTAGTAGACTGATTAACTGGGTAACCGCAGCCACTTGCGCGTGCGAATGGAAAACATTATCGACTTTGCAGATTGGATCGGCAAGCACTGATGAGTTTCGATGATTTCCAGAGGAAGCAGCTTTATCAGGATATTCGCTAACGCAGGGGACTAGAACTTTCAGCAAGTATAGCGATTGTACTGAATAGGTGGGTAGTTTTGGCAAAACTTAACGAATTTCAAGTTGCTGGAGAGATGTTATGGACGCACCGAAGTGCGCTTCGACCGAAAACGGATCATGCGCCGAAGTGACGTTAGTATTACGATGTTGCCAAGACAAGTGTCGATGGAAACTCAGGGAATCCCCCCATTTCCGAATGAAACTAGCCATTGATCGAATTGATATTTTAAAATTCGTCAGAATGCACGGATGCATCAAAATGACAACTGAAGTTCGCACCCGGAAAGTCAAATTTGCTCTTATTTTGCTTGTTGCCGCGTATACGCCTGTGAGCGTAAAAGCACAAACTAACAGTCCAACGATGCCAATCAATGCGGATTCTAACAGTGAAGATCCATTGTCTAGCCCGGAATCATCATACCCCAAACCACTTGCCCCACTTGAAGCATCCCATTGTTGGAAATCCTGCGATGAGCAGTCGGGGTGTGACAGCCCTGCCGTGTGCTGCGAAGAAAATAGAAAGGAGAGCTTACTTGATGGTTTCAAATCAAAGCTAGAAGAGCGCGGGATTGAATACGACTTTTTTGCGACACAGTTCTTCCAGGGCGTGGCTGCGGGCGGTGTTGAACAAAGCTGGCCCTACGGTGGCAAACTGGATCTCTTCAACGGCATTGATTGTAAAAAGTCAGGTTTGTGGCAAGGCCTGTTTGTTGATACCCATTTGGAAACACGCCTTGGGCAGTCGGTAAATAATATTGATGGATTGTTGGCACCCAGCAACATTGCCATGGCTTTTCCAGAACCGGACGAGAACGTTACAGCGTTGACCGGATTGAAGGTCTCGCAGGCACTCTCCGAAAACTTTGTCTTGTTCGCTGGAAAGATCAATACGCTGGATGAATTTCCTGTTCGCTATAACCGCGAAATGGGCTTGGGCCGTCCTGGTCTAAGCGGTTTCATGAATACATCTCTGGTATTCAATCCCATTGCAGCTCGGACTGTACCCTATGCAGCCGCTGGAACCGGTTTTGCGGTCGTAGAAGGTAAAGAACCATTGTTTTCGTTTTGTGTCTTTGACCCAGAAGAGCGCGCCGTTGAAGGATTGGAGAATCTGTTCGAACGCGGAGTGGTTTTGGTTCCAGATTTTATTTTTCGCATCAAGCCCTTGGGGCTGCCGGGCACTTATAACCTGGGCGGAACCTATAGTAGTGCCAAGTACAGATCTGTAGATCCTGCGGCCTATCTCAACATTGACTTGCCTCCGGGAGCTTTTCCAGAAGAGTCGGGATCCTGGTCGTTGTACTTAAACTCCTATCAAGCTTTATGGGTCGATCCTAGCAATGAGAGGCGAACTTGGGGGCTGTTTAGCCGTCTGGGGCTTTCGGATGGGAATCCCAATCCAATCCAATATACGGCGGCCGTCGGAATCGGCGGTCAAGTGATGCGTGCCGGGAGACCCGCCGACACTTTTGGGTTAGGCGTTTTTCAGTTGGGCCTGAGCGATCAATTTAAGGCTCTTGCCATTCCCATTCAGCCTCAACAGGACGAATTCGGTCTCGAGTGTTTCTATAATGCGGCTCTGACCAAGAATGTCCGGCTGACTGGTGATGTCCAATTTGTACGACCAAGCACCCAGGCCTTTGACACAGCAATCATCCCAGGCCTTCGATTAGTGGCCGCCTTCTAAAGCACTGTTAACTAAGCCGAGCGAAATCTCGACACTAATCTTAGAATACACTCGCAACAATTCAGTCTTCCCACTCAAGTCGTGAGCGCACGATCATCAACCAATATCGGAAGGCTATCAACGTAAAATCGGTGTTGGTTTAGCGACCAGCCCGTTGCTCTAGTTGTACGCGATTAATAACGTGTGCGACCAGAGAATATTGGGTGAAGGGACCCTACCGTCCGATCTGACGCAACTGCTCGTAACGCTGGTCCTGCGCCAAAAGCGCTAAGCGAGCATCTTTGTCCGGCTGATTTTGGAATTCGTGTCGCAACTCCCGATGAAGCCTTAGGAACTGAGCAATCGAAAGTTCCACTGCCAAATCAATCTTCTCAAGCTGCTGAGCGCTGAGCCCCAACTGGATATATGGCTGTAAGACACGATTACCAACCGCCTTCCAGTGCAACCGAAGATCCTGACTGTCTTTCGTTCCAACCGCTACCCAGCCTCGATTCTTTGTGCGTCCCAAGAATATCAGAGATTCTTGTTGGTTCTCAAGACCATCCTTAGATTGACTTAGCACTAAAATTAGCTGCTCAACGGGCAGCAGTTTCTCTGCTTGATAGGTCGGATTAGGTTCCGCACTCGTTTCGCTTGCCTGTGAGGGAGCTAGAAAAAACATCAGACATAAAGCTGATGCCACCAATATCAGTCTTATACCTATCGCCCAGAAAGCAACTATTGTTTGACATTTCCCTTGCATGGAAGGCACTCGACTAGGTCAATGGAGATTCACCAGGCACCGCAAACGACGGCTTAGGCAACGAACCTGACCACTCCAACTCCTTTGGGAATAAGTCAAGCTTTGACTCTTGTGAAGCGAACTGCCAAGTAACCGTACGGCCCGAGTAGGCAGCCATGCGGCCCATCACGGCGGGCAGTGAGCTATCGGCTGTTTCTTTTAGCTCAACAATCGGCTTGCCGGCTCGAACAGCGTCGATCAAATCCTTATGTTCCTGTTGATAGGCGGCTCCGATGTCACCTTCCATCGACCAAATCCGTTTTCCGCCGCGATCGTCAATCGTCGAGATGCCACTGGCTGCCGGAATGTAACAGGTGCCGGTGGTGCCGTAGATGACATTCCCATTGTTGCTTTCCGTTTTGGGAATCTGCCTGCACTGAAAAGATACGACCCGATTGCCGGGATAGGTAAAATCGATCGACATGTTGTCCCACATTTCGCTATCCTCGGGTCGCGTAAAACGCCCGCCCGATCCATAAGCCGACTCGGGGGGACCGCCCATCACCCAGTTCATGACGTCGATATTGTGTATGGCCTGTTCGGCAATCTGATCACCGCTAAGCCAAATAAAGTGCATCCAGTTGTTTACCTGATACTCAACATCACTCATCTCTTCCTTGCGACCGCGATACCAAATACCAGTGGCACAGTAGCGCGTGGTAGCGCCGACGATATCGCCGATCGCTCCGTTGCGAATCTGCTCGACAGCACCCATGTAATTTGTTTGCCGGCGGTACTGAGTGCCCGTAACTATGCTGGTGTTACCAGCAATCGCTAAATCATGCGCCTGCAAGCAAACGCGATAGCCAGCGGGATCAACACAGGTCGGCTTTTCCGCGAAAACATGTTTGCCAGCTTGGACCGCCTGCAAAACATAGCTGGGCCGAAAGCCGGGAGGTGTTGCCATGATGACAACGTCGATTTCCGGATCATCTAGGACACGTTTGTATCCGTCCAGCCCACCATAGATGCGATCCATCGGCAGATCAATCTTGTCAGGATGCCGACGCGAAATCTGATTGGCCTTGCTTACGCAGTTGTCCACATACACGTCTGCTGCAGCCACTAACTTGACGTTTTGATTAATGGTTAAGGAATCGTCTACTGCGCCACTGCCGCGGCCACCACATCCGACCACGCCAATTCTTATTAATTCAGTATTCTCACTGGCAGCCAGCGAACTGTGCACCATGAGTGCAGTGGCGGTAGCACCAGCCGTCGTATTGAGAAAACCGCGACGATTGGGTGAAGCTGAATGGTTAAGAGTCATGTCAGAGTACCGTTCTAGTTTGATGGAGGAAGGGTAGAGCAGGGGAGGGAGCTTTCGAGAACTGGGGGCTAACCCGGATATTGCATGGCTCCGTAGCTACGTTCGCCAGAACGTGGTATGCCGTAGGAGTCTACGCCCACGTTTTGGCAATCGTAGCTACGACACCACATTATGGATTTCCTGGGACGATGCAATATTAGGGATAACGCACTCCGGCTCACAGAATTGACCTTGTGAGAATAGCCATGCTAGAGCATTGTAGTCGAAGCCGAGAAGCTCTGAAACACCGGCCCGCGAAGGTTTGCGGGTCGATCCGAGCCGCTGACGGCAGTCCGCTGGAATAACTCCCAGGCCCGATCAGATCAATTCCACCACCAATGTGTGTTGGAGCTGATGGACTTAGAATGCACAGCTTTGACTGTGTCGTCCTGCCGAGCAGCTTCGCTGACGATTCGCCAAGGATTGAACTCCACGCCGCCACTGGCAGAGACCACCCATCCAGCCTGCCCACGCACAAAGCTACATTGTGGCTCGAGCGACTGTGGGGCATGAAATTCAGGAGTTGCAAGTTGTCCTTTGGCATCGACCAACAACAGAGACAGGTCCAAACCTGCGCGCTGCTGCATTTCCTGACTTAGAATCAACGCGGCCACCACATTCAGATCCATCATGTTGCGAACTTCGCCAAAAGCGGCTTCACTGGCACACAACTGATCGAACTTCTGAGTAAACAAATCCGCCCACTTCTGGGCTGCTCGCTGAGCCCCCCCTTTTCCAACTCGCTTGCCAGTTGCCGTAACAAACTGATCCTCGGTCAAAGCCTTGACAGCCTGACCAGTAATATGCCAAGCAAGAGAATCTTCGCTATGAAGCAGCGCATCGTAACTACTGGCCATCCACCATCTGGGCTGTGCCCCTTGATTACCTTGATCGCGGATCATTTCAAGGTAGCTTGGCAACCCACTGACTGGCGAGGATTCCAAATTCATTGCCAGTCGCTTCATCTGGTAGTCGGCCCAAACTAGAACTTGAGCCATTCGGGAGGTTTTGGGCACAGTGCTGAGCGTCACAACCTGAGGACCTAAAGCCTCTTTCATCGCTGGTTCCAATACCGATGGATTGCCGTTGGACAAAATACCTGCCTGAGCCAGTAACTGGCGCAGTCGGACTTCACCGGCAGGTGTCGGGTCGATTGAGACGCTGATGACATCCTTTTGAGCTGCTTGGCTGGTACGAAGTGCCACCAGCAAGTCTTCTAAGCGCAATACTGGTCGACCGCTTTGCTGGCCAACAACACTTGCGTCGTCCCGAACTTGCCAAGGTTCGGCGGGTCCAGCCAGAACGATATCGCCCACTTCGTTGGAGCCTTCTTCCGGAGGATACACTAGAACATACTGAACACGCTGCAAGCCCGCCAAGTAAAGCATTTCGTCAGTCAGTGATTGACCGTCGGCAATCTTTTGGGCGATCGCTCGTTGGAGTCGGCCAAGGGAAACCTTTCGAAGCTGGCCAACATGAGCCAAATCTCCGGACGGCTGTTGAGCACTTGCGCGAAGCTGGCTCAGCATCTCGGAACGCTGGGCAGCGGTCGCGCTACGCACCACGCCTTGGGCATCAATGCTGACGCCACCGACAACTCCAATTCGACCCAAACCACCGACACCCGGAAATATCTGGCCAAAAGATAATTCAGAAACTAGAGAAACCAGCAGGCTTGCCAAAACAAGACGGCAAAACCAATTAGAATGAAGTGATATCACACTCATAGCTCCGAGAGAAGATGCATCGTGGGGCAGGGCAGTCCTAGTGGGACAAGGCCCCGGGGTGAGGATCAAGCTGTTTGGGCCGCAGGATGGCCCTGAAAAACACTTCCTTTAGAGTACTTGCCGTTTGTCGAAAATGCAACAAACTACCGCCCAATCTCCGGCTTATCTTGTGGTTCAACTAGGAAATCGCTGGACCGATATCCTGCGATTGCAGACCAATCAGGTGGTTTCCATCGGTCGATCTTCGGAAAATCAAGTAGTCGTGGCCGATGATCGAGTAAGTCGGCGTCATGCCGAAATATCGCACGATCGGGGGGGGTGGCAAATCGCCGACTTGTGTTCCCGCAATGGAACGCAGGTGGCCGGCAAGGCGATTGCCGAGCCCCGAACACTGTTGGGAGGGGAGGTGATCGTAGTAGGAAACTGCCAGATGACCTTCACCTATCAGTTGTCGGAAGCATTTTCCAAAACCAACTTTGTTGGCCAGGATTCCCAGGCGACCAACCAAAGAGACCAAGATAACGGTCAAGCCACCGCAATCATCGGCAAGCTATCTCAATCGCGATGGTCATCAGCCTTGCCAGGCAGTTTAAGCAACAGTTCGAGCGGAGGAGAAAAATGGGGATTTTTTTACCGATTGATTTTCGAGCTGTCAGGCTGCGCAACAAGCGATCAGGCGGCTGCATTGGCTTTGGATCACTTGCTGGCCGAACTGGACATCACCTCAGGCGGCGTCGTTTTACTAGACCCTCCGACACGATCCACGTTACCCCAACAGAAACCAACGGCTGGCGCAGACAGGCAACAAGACTCACGGCGGTCCCGCACCAAACAAGCGAACGTACAAACCGACATGCCTGATTTTCGCTTAGCAGTGCTGGCGGCGCGCCAGTCGCCTGGCGGCTCCTATCATCGTATTAGTGATTTCTTGATTCGTTCGGTGCTGCAAGAAGGACAAGCCATTTTAGCTCGAAATGTTCAGGACGATGGACAGCTTTCGTTGGCTCGTGACTCAGGCCAACCATCCACAACCAGCGTCATCGTAGTTCCTTTGCGAACAGACCATTCAGGCCAACGATCTTCAGAATCGCATCATGTGAAGCAATCACAACCGCAGCGCGGTGCAGATGTTTTTGGTATCCTGCATGTCTACACACGCCTGGATCAGCGGATGTTGACCACTGCGGATCTGGATCTGGCGGTTGGAGTTGGGGACAACTTGGCAATCGCCCTGTCCAATCTGACTGGCAACCAGCAAGTTGCCGAGCAGCTTGCTGCTTCGCGACGTCGAGTCGACCAGCTTGAAGAGCAACTAAAGATCGACTCGGAGATGGTGGGTGGTTCCAAAGCTATCCAGCAGGTTCGCGAATCGATTCTTAGAGCCGCTCCAACCACAGCAACTGTACTGATTCGGGGCGAAAGCGGAGTAGGTAAAGAGCTGGTTGCTAGGGCAATTCATCTATCCAGTCAACGAAACAGCGGTCCCATGGTATGTCTGAACTGTGCCGCACTGGCTCCTACGCTACTGGAAAGTGAGCTTTTTGGACACGAAAAAGGGGCCTTCACAGGAGCTACCGAGAGAAAAATTGGCAAGTTCGAAGCGGCCCATCGAGGCACTTTGCTGCTGGATGAAATTGGAGAAATGCCTTTGGAGCTTCAGGCAAAATTTTTGCGAGTATTGGAAGGACATCCCTACGAAAGGCTGGGCGGAAGCACTCCTATTCGAACCGATGTAAGAATCATCGCTGCGACCAATCGAAATTTAGAACAGGCTATCGACCAGAAGTTGTTTAGGTCAGATCTGTACTATCGATTGCGAGTCGTTGAGATACCCGTACCGCCGCTGCGTGAGCGGCCGGAAGACATACCAGAACTGGCACGCCACTTCCTGAATTTATTCATCGTTCATGCCAGCCGTAAAATTTTAGGGATCGAACCGTCGGCCATGGAAGTCTTAGTGCAACATAGCTGGCCCGGCAACATCCGCGAACTCAAGAATGCAATCGAGCGGGCCGTTGTCTTGGGTAGCGACTCCACCATCAACGCCAGCGATCTAGGTTTGCCTGCACAGGCTTTCCCGGAGATGTCAAGTAGCAAACCCGGCCAACTGGGTCCGAATCCACCCAAATTCCAGTGCATTGCGTTAGACGATCTAGAACGCAATCATATCATGGCTACACTTGGGTCGGTCGATGGCAATAAGTCTAAAGCCGCTCAGCTTCTTGGAATTGAGAGATCCACCCTGGACCGCAAGCTAAAACGGTACTCGACGCCTGACTAGAATCCCAGCACAATAGTATCTATCAATAGTCCACTGCACTTTTGAACGATAACGCACCCCTCCTAAGTTAGTTTGCAGCCCCACGCAAGGATACAGCGGGTGAACCATCTACATCCACACTCACAGTTATTAGACTCATTTACGCGGTTGGCGGTGACTTGCGGGAAATTTCACCATATTGTCATGGCTTGCCGTTTTAGCAAGTTTGCAGCCGTTGTGATCATCATCTCAACGACAACTCTGACTGCTGTTGCTCAGCCGACTCCTGAGCCGATCGCCGGGGATTCAGCGGGCTCCAGTGACAGGCTCGAAGCCGAATTTTCAGCTCGTTCAGAACAAGAGAACCGTGACGAAATACGGCTGTGTATTCAACAGTTGAGCCATCAGAACTATCGCACTCGACAAATGGCCAGAGCAAGGCTGGAGCAGTATCCTGCGCTGGCAGTTGACGAGATTCGCCAGTGCATCCAGCAAGCAGATACCGTTACGGGCGGACAACTGGTGGACTTGCTGAGCGGCCTTGCGCTGCACAACGATTTGTCGATCAGTCGGTCGGCAACACAAATACTTCATTCATTGGCAAATCAGGCCACTAGCTTGGGCCGTTCGGCTGCCAACAGCCTTAGCGCCATTGCTGACCTGCAGGAGGAGATGGCGGTCAAGATACTAAGCTACCAAGGTGCCTATATCGGCCCACAGAACTTTAGCTTGAACGGCAAAATGGACACAAGCATCGGCCCCTTATCGCTGCGAATCGAAGACAGTTTTGAAGGAAGCCAAGAAGATATCGAGTGGATCCGCTATTTGAAATCGGTCCAGGTGGTCTATCTGCGCGGTCCCAAAATTTCGCCCGAGGCACTCCGAGCGGTCAGCCAAATTAAGGGACTCAAGGCGGTGAAGCTACGAAGTGTGACCATCACGCCTGAACTGTTGCTCTTATTTCAAGAGTTGTCGGCCCTTGAACATCTAGGCCTTTCCTACATGGACATTGACGACAGCTATGTTCCTGTCATCGCTCAGTTGCCTATCAGTCAGTCTATTCGCTTGTATGGCACAAACGTGACTCATCAAGGTGAACAGCTATTGGGAAAACACTTTGATGGATTGGAGATATTCCGAGGTTCTGGCGGCTTTTTGGGTATATCCGGTTTTTTGCAGGCCCAGGGCAACGAGGCCACTGCGGGTTCTGCTGCAGCAGAAGCGGGCATTCAGCCAGGGGACATTCTGGTTGCCGTAGCTGGTAACCAGATTTCAACTTTCGATCAATTGCGCAATGAACTTGGGAAATTCCGCGCTGGCGACAGTGTCGAAATTCTGCTGAATCGTCCTGAGCGCGATCGACTGACCGGCCAAGTAGTTGGCATGCTGGAAATGAAAGTACATCCGACACTCAAGGAAGAGGGGCCGTAAATGCCCTCCCAAAATTCTTGCGACCAGCTTGATGCTGGATGGTTTATTACGTTTCGAAGACAACTAATGCGATGGTATCGAAAACACCAGCGACCGTTGCCCTGGCGACAAACCGACGATGCCTATCGGATCTGGATCAGCGAAACCATGTTGCAACAGACGCAAGTGGCTACCGTACTGGACTATTATTCAAGATTTTTGCAGCGATTTCCAACCGTACTTGCGCTAGCCGCTGCTGATACGCAGGAAGTCTTGCAACTATGGGCAGGACTGGGATATTACCGACGTGCTCGAAATTTGCATCAGGCTGCTCAACAGGTAGTCGAGCATCATGGTGGCAGCTTGCCTTCCAACGTCGATGCACTTCAAAGCCTAGCGGGGATTGGACGTTACACGGCTGGAGCGATTGCTTCTTTTGCTTTTGACAGGCGTGCTCCCATTCTGGAAGCCAATACGCAGCGGCTATTTAGCCGGCTTCTAGCCATCCAGATTCCGCTTCAGCTCAGCCAGACGCAGCGACGTTTGTGGCAATTCGCCGAGGACATTTTGCCCTCGCGATCGGGATCAGGTCAAATCAATCAGGCGGTCATGGAGCTTGGCAGTCTTGTATGCACCCCTCAAACTCCCAGTTGCTCCTCCTGCCCATTAGCAGATCTGTGTGCAGCCTATCGACTTGGACTCCAACTCAAGATCCCTGTCCCCAAGCCCAAACCCAGCTTTCAATCCGTGGTGCATGTGTGACTTGTCATTCGAGACGCACGAGGCAGAATCCTTTTGCGTCGTAATCCGCCGGGCAAGTGGTGGGAAGATTTGTGTGATTTACCATGGGTCCAGTGGCCTGCTGACCAAAGCTGGAAACAGAGTCCAAGGACGCTGAAGGTGATACGCCAAGAATTTCAACAGCAACTTGATTTGGATTGCCAGCCACTGGAGGCTCGTCAATTGATACGCCACGCGGTGACTCGCTACAAAATTCAGTACCACTGCGTGACGGCCAAACTGCACAATCTTCCAGGAACTGAGGGTGTCGACGTTTGGCGGTGGGTTCGGTTTGACCAACTTCCTCCAACAACTACCAGATTCCGCCGAATCCGCTGGGATGCCATGCTTGACAGTTAGTCTATCATAGATTTTTCTATCGATTCGAATTAGACTAATACCCGTCGCCCACCAAACTCCGATATCGACTCCACGATAGCTATGAACCTGGATTTGCTACCGCCCAAGCATTCAGCAGCCCGATCACGCAGTCCGCTCGTCAAGCCGCCTTTGCCACTGTTGACGACCTGCGGTAGCTCTTGCACTCAGGTGATTTCGGCAAGCGAATTGACTGACGAAATCTTGACAGACTGGGACGTCATTCGAGCATCCTGGCCGGGTTATCGCTCACCATTTTTCAGTCACCAGTATCTCCAGGCAGTTGCACGGCATTGCGAGGGTATCCAGGTCGCTCTTGTCAAAAACTCTGGTCGAGTCGTGGCTATCCTGCCATTCCAGAGACTGTCACGACGCAGGGCGCGTCCGGCGGGTGCTGGCGTAAACGATGCGCATGGGATTTTAGCACTGCCCAATAGCGCGGTCTCACCATGCGATTTACTCCGCGCCGCTGGACTGTCCAGTTACGCATTTCACGCCGCGCCCGAGCAGAATTTGGGCGTTGCTGAACACAAGTTGGGAGTGGTACGATCATTCCTGGCAGACCTGAAAGTCGATCCACAGGGCTATGACCACTATTTGCTTAAGAACAGTTACACTGTCAGCCGTCAGCCTCAGAAAACGAGGCGCATGATACGTGAACTTGGCCCGCTGAAGTTCGACTTCGATTGTTATGATGCAAGCCTATTGGAGTACTTGATTCGGCTAAAGTGTGAACAATATTCTCGAACTCACAATTTCCAAATCCTAGGAGTTCCTTGGATTGGAGCCATGATGTTGGATTTATTGTGCCAGCGCGACTCAACGGTCCGAGGGGTATTGAGCGTAATGCTCTGCGGCCAGCAGCCCGTCGCGATGCATTTTGGAATGGCCGAGGGCGATTTGCTGCATTACTGGTTTCCTGTGTACAACTTAAAATATTCGGTGATGTCTCCAGGGACACAATTGTTTTTAGAGGTTTGCCGTGCTGCGACCGATCGCGGTTATTCGGCTATCGACATGGGATTTGGTGAGCAGGATTACAAAGTCAAGCTGACCAATGTCGTTTCGCAGATGAACTACGGCATCATCACAAGCAGCGCCTTGCGTCGAATCGCTCATCAAAGTTGCCTGGCATTTAAGAGCTACTGGAGAAACTCGCCGCTAAAAGGCTACATCAAGCCTGTCATACGCAAGCTGCGTCCGAATTTCGGTGGTAACCAGTACTAGGACGACCTTGACCGTTCTTGTCGCTGGATTTTCTTGGTCTCAACGTCAATCCGAAACATTGGTCCAGTTGCAACGTTCTATTCTCTGTCGCCCTGATTTAGGATCGATGAAAATCAGCACTGAGCTGATTTCAGGATTTGCCTGACAGAATTCGATTGCTGCCTGGGGTCCCAGGACAAATAGACCGGTAGCCAAAGCGTCGGCCACGCCGCCGCTGGGACAAACCACAGTCGTACTCATCATGCCCTCAGCTGGCCAACCGCTGCGCGGGTCGATGATATGACTGTATCGCTTGCCTCCAAAATGAAAAAACTGTTTTCCAGATCCGCTGGTGCCTAGGGCCTGATCGCGCAGAGTGATGGTTTCGATGATTTCATCTTCTCTCCATGGGTGCTTCAGTGCAACTCGCCATCCATCGGCAAAGATATCTCTGCGGTGCCCACGGGCAACTATCGAACTCAATCCCCCGTGCATCATAAAATCGTTGACGCCACGCTCAGCCATTAGGCGAGCTGCGCAGTCCAGCGCGTAGCCCTTGCCTATGCCTCCAGTGTTGATTTGCACGCCTGAACGATTCAAAGCAACAGTCTGTTCTGAAGAGCCTAAGCGCAGATGCTCAGAACCTACCAACTCCAGTGCTTGGCGAATCTGGAGGTCGCTTGGCATCGCGCCCTGACGACGGGAGAAACCCCAGGCCTCAGACAAACTACCGGCTGTCAAGTCAAACGCTCCATCCGTCCAGCAGTAGACATCGATTCCCAACTGAATTAGTTCCATCGTATGAGCATCAACGGCAACGCTTCGCAGATGCCCAAATTGATTCACTTTGCTGATTTGGCTAGTGACTCGATAGACGCTTAGTAGGCTCTCCAGGTAGTCTATTTGCTTGAGCGCATCGAGCGCCGCCTGAACTGCATCAGCGTATTGATGTTGATTCAGCAGTACTTCGAACTCACAACCCATCGCTGGGCGACTGACTGATTGAATCAGTGAATCCGCGCCAAAGGTCGACATCCAATCCGACAGGCTTTGGGGCAAATCAACAGGTTTTGTCTCGGTAGCCGCCTTTGCCGAAGGAACGGGGAAGTGCCCTAGATCAGCGAACCACCGCTGCATCGCGCGAGACGGATTATGGCAGCGATCTGCTTTCACAAGCAATCACCTAGGGTACTGATTTCAGATTTTCTTTGGCAACGCGAATGGGTTCGTCAGAACTCTCGATGCCTGGCAGAGGTGTGACTACCACGAAGTCGCCAGGCTGGAGACCACTGCGGCTGACATCACAAATCATATATTCGCGATGATTGTCGTTAGGATCTTGGTAGGCACCAATCACCTCAACTCCGTCCAGTACTCGCAAGAAACCGCATTGCCATTGATCCGGATCCAATTTTTTTGGTTCCTCCGCAGTCTCGTGGGTCTCCTTTTCCGATTCAACGGAGCTACCTTTGTCGGAATCAGCAGCATCGCCAGCCCGATCGGATACCAATCTTGGCCGATCTTCGCTAGGACGTTCGTGAGACGCAGGCTTGATTGCCGAGTCCTTATCTTCAGAAGTCAGTTCCTGAATGCCATGTCGCTTTTGAACTACTTCAATTGCCCGCGGGTCAGGTTCGAATTTCCAAATACGCCGCGAGTCGGTAGCGGGCTTAACACTCAGTTTGGGTACCAACAGCAGTTGAGTCGCTGGCTTGGCCTTCAGCACCACGTCAACAAACATGCCTCGAACTAATGAAAGTGATTGATCAACGGATGCCGATCCGTTGATCCGATATTCGCTAGGTCGGTCAACGACAACTCGCATCGGTATCATGCGATTCTGCGGATCTAATCCGGTGCCTTCAAAACGGTCCAGCCGACCTTCCCATTCGTAAAGGAGGGACTCTCGACCGCCCAGCTTAAAACGAACAATGGCCTGAACCTGAGGTGGCTTTTGCAAGCTGGCAAAAGATGGGTTCAGGCCGCTATCACGACTGTTGATGTTCTGATCCAGCAACCAGTACAATTGGTCCATTCTCAGATTGCAGGATATCTCCGCCTTGGAAATATCCTCGATGGTCATCAATTGAGTACCACGTTGAACGTAAGAATCGGTTTCCACCTGCTCCTTCACGATCAAACCATCCACAGGAGAACTGATTTCCGTACGGCGCAGGTTGACTTGCGCTTGCCGCAATTCCGTTTCAACCAACTTGATGGCTGCGTCCAAACGCTGTCGCCGGGTGCGAATTGCATCCGCTTGATTCTGCAGAGTGACTTTCTGGTTCATCGCGTTGAGCATCTGCTGCTTGGACGCTCCAAGTTCCGCTTGACTAGCAAAATTCGTGTCCAAGCTAGCGGTTCGTTTGAAGTCAGCTTCGGCTAACTCCAGTTGCGACTGAGCTAGCTCAATCAGTCGCTGAGTGTTTTGCAGTTCTTGTTCGCTCTCTTTGACAAGCGCACGCTCTTGGTCTAAACGTTGTGTCAGTCGATCGATTTCATACTGGTAGTCACGCGGATCGATCTTTAGAAGCAACTGTCCCTTATGAACGTGGTTGCCAGGCCGCATGATGCCGTCCTTCTCAAATCCGCGCCAACCCACCTC
>DAIRSD010000057.1:0-14964 GCA_036804625.1 Aureliella sp.
CGAGGTAAATATGTGGCCGATGTGGGTGAGGGGCTTTATCGGCGGAGCCTGTACACGTTTTGGAAACGTACTTGCCCACCGCCTTCGATGATGAGCTTTGATGCTCCCAACCGCGAAGTCTGCTTGGCCAGGCGAGCAAGACCGCACACTCCGCTACAGTCCCTGGTACTGCTGAATGATCCAACATACATCGAATGCGCGCGGTTATTGGCCCAAATCATGATTCAGGACGGCGGTTCAAGTGCCTCTGACAGAATAGATATTGGCATGCTTCGATCCGCATCTCGTAAGGCAAATGATGCTGAACGTGAAATTTTGAGTGACATACTGCAATCTGCTAGAAAGCATTTTGCCAGCCAACCATCGAAAGCTCAGAGCTTCAACACCACCGGAGCCACTCCGCCAGCTAGCGCCATTGATCCAGTGGAACTTGCATCCTGGACCATCGTAGCCAGTACGCTGCTGAATCTTGATGAAACCATTTCTAAGCGATAGTCCAGTCATGCAATCAACCTTACAACAAGTAAATCGTATTCAACGACGGCACTTCTTGCGTAGCTCGATCGTGGGCTCTACAGCCTTGGCGACGCTATTGATGCCTGAACTGAGTAGATCACTACAAGCCGGTAGCAGCCAACCTCTCAAGGCTCCTCATTTCACTACCAAAGCCAAGCGTGTGATCTATCTATTTCAGTCAGGCGGACCATCTCAGTTCGAGATGATGGATTACAAACCCAAATTGAAAGAACTGCACGCAACCGAGTTGCCTGACAGCATTCGCCAGGGTCAGCGATTGACCGGGATGACGTCGGGACAAAAGAACTTTCCAATAGTGGCACCTAAATTCAATTTTCACCAGTGTGGATCGCAGGGAATTTGGCTCAGCGAATTGTTGCCGCATACAAGCCGGATCGTGGATGATCTTTGTATTGTCCGGTCGATGCACACCGAGGCGATCAACCATGATCCTGCGATCACTTTTATGCAAACTGGCTCGCAACAACCCGGCCGACCTTCGATGGGGTCTTGGCTAAGTTATGGATTGGGAAGTGAAGCTGAAGATCTACCAGCGTTTGTTGTGATGATCTCACATGGCTCGGGCAGCGATTCCAATCAAGGTCTGCTTGATCGACTCTGGGGTAGCGGTTTTCTTCCTTCAAGCCATCAAGGTGTGAAGTTTCGTAGTGGCACCGAGCCAGTTTTGTACCTAAACGACCCCAGTGGCCTTGACCGTGACCTGCGACGATCGATGCTGGATGGACTTGCAAAGCTGAACCAACTCCAGCAGTCTCGTGACGGCGATCCAGAAATCGGTACTCGGATTGAGCAATATGAAATGGCCTTCCGCATGCAGGCATCTGTTCCCAGCTTGACCGATTTGAGTGACGAATCAGCATCGACGATGGAGCTGTATGGCCCTCACGTCAAGACGCCTGGCAGCTTCGCCGCCAATTGTCTAATGGCCAGGCGAATGGTGGAACGCGGCGTTCGATTTGTTCAGTTGTATCATCGCGGTTGGGACAATCACGGCAATTTACCCTCGAACATCCCTAAGCAATGTAACGATATTGACCAGGCACAAGCCGGATTAATCACCGACCTGAAGAAACGCGGATTGCTGGATGACACCCTGGTGATTTGGGGCGGTGAATTCGGCAGGACCGTCTATAGTCAAGGTTCCCTGCAGGATGACTATGGTCGCGACCATCACGGGCGCTGCTTCAGCATGTGGATGGCAGGTGGCGGAATGAAACCTGGCACAGTCGTTGGTGAAACCGATGACTATGGATACAACATCGTTGCGGACCCAATCCACATACACGACCTGCACGCCACACTCTTACACTGCCTTGGATTCGATCACGAGCGGCTAACATATCGCTATCAGGGCCGCGATTTTCGTTTAACCGACGTTCACGGAAAGGTGATTCAGAAGCTGCTATCATAGGCGCGCAAGAGAACTTGAAATACTCAAGCTGGCGGCTATTCAATAAGAATCTTCGAAAAATCTATCCTAGTTGGCGCAGCCGAGCGCTTCACAAAGCCTGTAAAGTGGGGACAAGCTTCTAGCTTGTCCATGCTAATTGGCTTTGCATTTGGCAACCAGGAAGGTCGCGACCACACGGCTCGAGCGCTGAGACCTTGCGTTGATGAAGCACAAAGCACTGAAGCTGCTCAAGCCCCGGTCAGGCGAAAGCTAGCGAAAACTATCCCAATCGATTTGCAGTTTTCGCATACGCGCTCGCAGTGTGTGTGGATTGATTCCAAGCATTTTGGCGGCCCCTAGTTCGCCCTCAATGCGACCTCTGCAGGCAGTCAACGCCTTCTTGATGTGTTGACGCATGGCTTCATTCAAGTCCACGATCGGGGCATCAGCCGCTGACACTTCGCGCGATCTCAGCGGCGAACTACTCTCTGGTACCACCTCATAAAAGGTTGGCCCACTGTCATATTCAGGCTGCGATTGTTTCGATAACCCCAAAGCACCGGCTACATCCAAGCATACACCTCGACCCAGGATCACTGCGCGATCCATGACCGCCCCCAGCTCTCGGACATTGCCGGGCCAAGGATAGTTGGCTAAAGCTAAGAGATCTTCGGGGGCTGGCGAGACCATAGGTAACCCGAATCGGTCAGCAGCCCGCTGGGCAAAGTGTTTTACCAGCGTAGGCAGATCTTCGACTCGGTCACGCAGTCGAGGTAAGAAAATCGGAAAAACATTGATACGGTACCAAAGGTCTTCGCGGAAAGATCGCTCACGCACCATATTGGAAAGATCACGGTGAGTCGCTGCGACAATTCGCACGTCGACATGGATGGTGCTCTTGCCACCCACGCGTTCAATTTGATGATCCTGCAGGACTCGTAGCAGTCGTACCTGAGCTGCCAACGGCAGCTCTCCGATTTCATCTAAGAACAGTGTGCCACCATCGGCTCGCTCGAACCAACCTTGGTGTTGTTCCATAGCCCCGGTAAAGCTGCCCTTCTCATGGCCGAACAATTGCGAGTCGATCAGCTCGGATGGAATGGCTCCACAGTTGACCCGTACAAACGGACCACTGGACCGCTGGCTGCGTTGGTGTATCGCCCGGGAAATGACTTCCTTGCCGGTTCCTGTTTCACCAAGGATCAGAACAGGCATGTCGGACCTGGCTACCAATTCAACCCGCTCCATGACGTTCTTAAGACCGCGATTAGCTCCGACAATTTCGTCATGTATTTGATGACGCCCCAGCTTCTCCAGCAGCATTCGCCGGTCCGCATCCGCCGCTTCTCGCAGCACCTTCAGTTCGTGAAGCCTCCGATCATTGGCCAGGGCCACCGAAAAGGGCTCACACAACTCGCGCAGCAGCCTACGCCATATTCGCAGATCGGCGCTGTCCGATAACTCAATCACCGCCAAGCCTACCACTGTTTGGCCTCCGGGTAAGGGGCCTCCAGGCAAGGGACAGAGCACCGTTATGAAACCTAAATTGGGAGACACCAGTCGAGACAACTGCCGAAAGTCGTCAGGCTTGTTGCCAATCAGGTACTCTTGGCTTTCGAGCAAATGATGAACAAAATGCACTTCGTCTGGGTTGAGCGTGGTGACCACCGCAGCCATCGGACTGCCGAAAACCGCTTCCCTCACAGTCGTCTCCAATCGACTTCCTTCGTCCGAGAATCGATCCAGCCGAATAGCTCGCAGTTGACAACGCTCGGCCAACAAATGAGCAACTGTCTTGACCGATTCGGTCAGTTCGATGTGACGCGACACCTCGCGCCACACTTCAAGCAGTAGGTCATGGATCTCACTCAAAGTTCATTCCTAGACAAAACATCCTATGGACACGGCCAGCAAATAAAACGCCCTCACCATCACATATCACGGCCTGCCGTCATAGAAGATGGCCTCCCAGCCTAATAAACAATACAAGCATAAGAAACTTCATCTCCCAATCATTCGTCCAACCCACCGGTCGCGGCACCAAGTTGCGGTCAATCCTAAGCCGACTCAATTTTCGATTGCTCAACAAATCGCTGATTTTTCGTTTGTTGAACGGCTAAAGGAAGGTCGCAGTTCAACACGAATTCCCAACAGATAGCAGGTGATCTTTAGTTCCCCTATCCATGTTCAGACCAGTAGCAATTTTGATACCATTTCGCGATCTTGCAATTGGCACGGCAGTTGCGATCACAGGAATTGTAGAGAGTCTAGCGCTGTTTCCATGCAAATTGACTGGGTTCGAACATTGTGGTCGCGACCTTCCAGGTTGCGGAAAGCTCCAGCAAATTGCCTTGGACAAGCTAGAAGCTTATCCCCACTTTGTAGTACCTTGGACAAGCTAGAAGCTTATCCCCACTTTGTAGTACCTCGGACAACTTAGAAGCTTGTCCCCACTTTGTAGCACTCTGATCTCATGATCAGTCAGAATTAGAAACGCCAAACAAGGAAGAAGCATGTTTCAGTTGAGTAGCCGGTCAACCGTTTGGGTATCGCTTTATCTGGTTGTCAATCTACTGGCCCTAACTGTCGGCTGCGGTGGTTCACCCGATTCCGAGGCTCGCCCCAATACAAACGGCAGTCCTGCCAAACCGGTCACCCTGCTAAACGTATCCTACGACCCGACCCGCGAGTTCTACCAGGAGTTCAACGAGTCTTTTGCTAAACATTGGCTGCAGCAACATCAGCAGCAGGTGACGGTTGAGCAATCCCACGGTGGAGCAGGTAAACAAGCTCGCGCAGTGATGGATGGCCTTGAAGCTGATGTAGTAACCCTGGCGATTGGCTACGATATCGACGTGATGGCCAAGCGAACCGGCCTACTGGATACAAATTGGCAATCGCGACTGCCGCATAACAGCTCACCCTACACTTCAACGATCGTTTTTCTGGTTCGCAAAGGTAATCCCAAGGGTATCAAGGACTGGGGAGACTTGATTCAAGGCGACGTTAGTATTATCACGACCAACCCCAAGACCAGCGGAGGAGCCCGATGGAACTACCTGTCTGCGTGGACCTACGCACTTCACAAAGAACTGGGCGACTTGAGCCAACTGGGCACCATGCCAGCCGAAAAGTTGGCTGCTGCAGAGCAGAGTGCTCGCGATTTTGTAGCTCAAATCTACAAACGTGTCCCTGTATTGGACTCTGGGGCACGGGGAGCCACTAACACCTTCCTGCAGCGTGGACTGGGTGACGTGCTGATTACTTGGGAGAACGAAGCGTTCATGTCGTTGAAAGAGGCATCCGATGGCTCTGCCGAGATTGTGGTGCCTTCGATCAGCCTGCTGACCGAACCGCCTGTAGCCGTCGTTGACAAGTACGTGCAGAAACACGGCACCGAACAAGTTGCCGAAGGCTATCTGAAGTACCTTTACAGCCAAGATGGTCAAAAGCTGGCTGCCAAATACTATTTTCGACCATCCTCCACCGAAGGAGTGTCGAAGGATCTGCTGGCTCAATTCCCACAATTGAAACTCGAAACGATCACCAACGTGTTTGGTAATTGGCAGGCAGCTCAGCAGAAGCATTTTGACGACGGTGGTTTGTTTGATCAAATCTATCAACCTGCCTCCAAGTAATTGGCTCTCAAGGAAGAAATGAGCCGCAAAATGGCAATCGGATTAAAACAATATAGTGTCCTGCCAGGATTTGGCATCGCGCTGGGCTATACCATTTTCTATTTAAGCCTGATCGTGCTGGTGCCTTTGGGGACACTGGCATTTCATGCGAGCACATTAGAGTTCGAGAGATTTTGGCAAATTATTACCGACCCTCGCGTGGTGGCCTCCTATCGCTTAACCATTCTAACATCGCTGGCGGGAGCCATTGTCAATGCAGTGTTTGGGTTTGTGGTCGCCTGGGTTTTAGTGCGATATCGCTTTGTGGGACGTCGACTGTTGGATGCGGCGGTTGATCTGCCTTTTGCCCTTCCCACGGCTGTCTCCGGGATCGCCTTGACGGCGCTTTACTCTCAAAATGGCTGGCTGGGCAAATACTTTTACGACTGGGGGCTGCCAACAGCCTTCTCGCCAATCGGCATTGCCATAGCGCTAACTTTTATCGGATTACCCTTTGTGGTCAGAACTCTACAGCCGGCTCTTGAGGAATTAGACCACGAAACCGAGGAAGCTGCCGCTAGCCTGGGAGCTAGTCGCCTTCAGACATTTTCGCGAGTCATCCTACCGACTGTATTTCCTGCACTTCTGACTGGATTCGCCTTGGCCTTTGCTCGTGCCTTGGGCGAGTACGGTTCGGTAGTCTTCATTTCAGGCAACATGCCGATGAAAACTGAAATCACCTCGCTGTTGATCATCACTAAGCTGGAACAACATGACACGGCCGGTGCAACGGCAATCGCACTGGTGATGCTAGTTTTTTCGTTTGCTATTTTGCTGTCTATCAATCTCTTGCAATGGTGGCTTTACCATCGACGCACAACGGGAGGAACCTGATGACATCTGCCTCTTCTCGTCCAGGCTCATCAGATGCGTGCAACGATCCTTGGTGGCTGAAGATATTTCTAACGTCCATCGCAATCGGCTTTCTGGGTCTTCTACTGATACTACCTTTGACACTGGTGTTTTTAGAAGCCCTCCGTGAGGGTTGGCAAACTTATGTTCGCAGCATGAGAGACCCGGCAGCCGTGTCAGCCATTAAGCTAACTCTATTGACAACCGCCATTTGCCTGCCTTTGAATACGCTCTTTGGCCTAGCTGCCTCATGGGCCATCGCCAAGTTTGAATTTAGAGGCAAATCATTTCTTATCTCGCTGATCGACCTTCCCTTTGCGGTTTCGCCTGTGATTTCTGGCTTAATCTATGTGCTGGTGTTTGGAATGCACGGTTGGTTGGGGCCACACCTGCTGAAACACGACATTCAAATCATCTTCGCCGTACCAGGCATCGTTTTGGCAACTGTGTTTGTCACCTTTCCATTTGTGGCTCGGGAACTGATTCCGTTGATGCAAGAGCAGGGCACCGAAGAGGAACAGGCAGCAATTTCGCTGGGAGCTAACGGCTGGCAAACCTTTATGCGAGTCACATTTCCCAATATCAAATGGGGCTTGTTATACGGAGTGATCATCTGCAATGCGCGAGCCATGGGTGAATTCGGTGCGGTTTCCGTAGTCTCTGGTCATATTCGCGGCAAGACCAATACGCTACCTTTGCACGTTGAAATTTTATACAACGAATACAATGTTGCGGCTGCTTTTGCAATGGCCTCACTGCTTGCAATCTTGGGCCTGGTTACATTAGTCTTGAAGAGCATACTGGAATGGAAAGTTCGACAACAATTGAAGGCGGGGGCGGCTTGATCTTGACTGGACACTGGTTGAAATTACCACCTGCCTTTGAATACCGCCCAGCTCAAGTCTGCTGGCGCTCCTTTAGCAACATCGGAAAAGAGTAGACAATGAGCATCGAAGCAATCCATGTCCACAAAACCTTCGGCAGCTATCAAGCGCTACGCGATGTCAGCTTGAAAGTTCATGATGGCGAGCTGATCGCATTGTTGGGTCCATCTGGCTCTGGTAAGACGACTTTGCTTCGCATCCTGGCTGGCTTGGATGTACCAGATCCTAACGATCAGACTCAGATTTTGTTTCATGGTCAGAATGTGGCTGGCGAGCAGGTTGGCCAGCGTCGTGTGGGATTTGTATTTCAGCACTACGCCCTGTTTCGGCACATGACTGTCTTCGAGAATATCGCGTTTGGACTGCGTGTTCGCCCCCGCAAATTACGGCCTTCACGTGAGGCCATTCGCGATAAAGTGAATAGCCTTCTGAAGCTGATCCACTTGGAGGGTTTTGGCGCACGCTATCCGACTCAGCTTTCAGGTGGCCAGCGGCAGCGTGTGGCACTGGCTCGGGCTCTGGCTATCCAGCCTCGTGTGTTGCTTTTGGACGAGCCTTTTGGAGCGTTGGACGCCAAAGTACGGCAAGGCTTGCGCAACTGGCTTCGCAGATTGCACCACGAATTGAAGATGACAACTATTCTGGTGACCCACGACCAGGAAGAGGCGTTAGAAGTGGCCGATCGCGTCGTAGTGATGAATCAAGCCAAGATCGAGCAGGTGGGCACACCAGCAGAAGTCTTTCATCAGCCCGCCTCCGAATTTGTTATGGATTTCTTGGGAAATGTCAACGTGTTTCACCAGCGAGTCCAGGTTCGCAAGGATGGCCCAGAGCTTTCCGAGAATAACCATGGCAAGTCAAAGCAGCACATCAAGTTTTATGTGCGACCCCATGAGATCGAGATCAGTGACCAACCCTCGGAACAATCCTGGAAAGGCAAGATACTGCGAATCAACCCCGCAGGTGCCATGGCAAAAATTGCAGTCCTGAGCGAAGCTTACGGCGAAGTACAAGTAGAAGTCCCTCAGGCCAAGTATCAATCACTCAGCCTTTCAGTAGGTGACACCGCCTCCCTGACAGCCCCTCAAGCTCGCTCGTTTTCGTCGGACTACGAAATCTAACCGGCAACAACTTGCATGTAGAGAATCAACAAACCAATGGATGTGGTGCGTCCGATTCGATCTTCCGGAAAATAGTGCCACTAGATTTGGGGCGTAACGTAAAGCTGCTAATGGGCCATGAGATTTACATGGTCGATTCGCCAGCCATCACCTATCACGGCCACCCATACGATTTTCTGGGCCAATGATGCATTGAGCAACGACTTTGAATTTCTAAACCCGCGCATAATTCGATTTTTGCTCAGCAATATCTGTATTTTACTGATAATCGAAAATTCTGGCGCATTTGGCACGCGGATCGCTAAACGATTTGGTTAGTTGGAAGGTGACCTTGAAATCTCCCCTGTGTTAACTGCAACCATCTTAGGCTGCAGTCAATACCAAGAGTAATCGAGTTAGCCTTTTGAGTTGTCTTGTGACTGTTTCGTCGGAACGGTCCCGTGTTCATTGTAACGACTTGAGATAGGAGAAGGACTTGGTGAGGATGATGGTTTACAACGGAGGGAAATGGAAAAATTGGATCGGAGTGGCTATCGTTTCGGGATTGCTGGTTGGTTGTAGCAGCGAACCTGCCAAGCTAGTGACTCATGCGGTAGAAGGACGGGTGGTTAATGGAAAATCTCCTATTAGTCACGCTACGGTTGTTCTGCATCCAGTCCAAGAATTCCAAGGCGAATCTATTCGGCCGCGAGGGCAAACGGATGCTGATGGCAAGTTTCGACTGACCACCTACACGCAGAATGATGGAGCACCTTCTGGAGAATATCGAGTCACCATTCAAAAGTGGACTACCGAAAAGCCAGAAGAAGGACCACAAAACCGTTTGAGCAACAAACTCTCGAAACCTGAAACTTCTGGCCTTACGGCTACTATTCAGGAAGGAGAGAACAAATTGGATGATTTTAAGATAAGCAAATAGAGGTCGCTAAAAACACAAGAATAATTGGCGGGAGTGTAGTTTTGCCTCTCGCATTCATCAACAAACCGAAGAATTAACAGAAAAGGAAAATCATGTCGCGTTTCAAGTATCAATCGGTCAAGTCAATCGGTCCAGGTAAGCTGGGCTTCACCTTGGTGGAGCTACTGGTGGTCATCGCCATCATCGGGATCTTAGTTGGTCTCCTACTGCCTGCTGTTCAAGCGGCTCGTGAAGCGGCTCGGCGTATGAGCTGCCAGAATAACCTGAAGCAATTAGGAATCGGCTTGCACAATCACCACGACACTTACAAACATTTGCCAAGCAACCTCCGGCCCAATGCTTTAAGCACAGTACGGATACGCTGGGCAACCTATCTGCTGCCCTTTATCGAGCAAGGCAACTTGTATAACCAAATCGACCAAACCAAGAACTGGTCCGACGCTACGGTTCCTCCAGGCGGAAGAGCGAACGCAGACCTGTTTGGTACTCAGATCCCAACTTACCAATGCCCCTCGGCACCCAACGGGGAAATCCTGGATGGGGCACCCGCACCAGAGACTTGGCAGCGCATCGTTGCCAATGGTGATTACTCAGGTTTCTATGGAGTCGATCCGCAATTGGCCACTCTGAATCTCGTCGACCAAAACTCAGCCAGGGTGGATAACGGGGGTCTGTCGAAGTCGCGAAAACTGAACTTTGCAGACTTCTCGGACGGACTTTCCAACACGTTGCAGTTAACTGAATCGGCAGGTCGTCCCAATCGTTGGGTCCGAGGCAAGTTGGTGCTGACAGCTCAGGTAAACAGCAATGATCGAGTGAACGGTGGAGGCTGGTGCCGTCCAGCTAGCGAATTGAACGTTCTGCGGGGTGCGTCCAGCGATGGAGCCACAATTCCAGGTCCTGCTGCAATCAATGTAACCAACGGTGAAGTGCTAGGGACTTACCCTCACCCCTTCTACAATGTTGATGGAACTAGCCAGGTCTATGCCTTCCATGCTGGTGGTGCCAACGCTCTGATCGGTGATGGCTCGGTTCGGTTCATCGCTCAATCGATCGACATTCGCGAGTTCGCTCGACTGGTAACTCGCAATGCAGGTGAAATTGGTACGTCTGCTCCTTAGCATGTCGCCATGAGCCAACGCACTTCAATGACAAGCCTGTCAGTTCGAACCTTCGGACTGACAGGCATTCAACATGAACTCCAGTTTAGTCGATAACTACTTAGGGACTTGAGGTCCCAGGGGGATTGGCAAGAGAATTTCGGCCTCAACCAAATCTGAGCGTGCTGGCCGTGCTATTTGCTGGCCGAGACTCTGATCTGAGGTTGACCTAGCCGTCGAATTTCAGTTGCTGTCTTAGATTCTTCACTTAAGTGAAACAAACTGCTTAGGGGCAATTGCAATTTCGGTTCGACCGTTTTTAATTGGCCGAATTGTGGATCTATAGAATCGTTCAACTGGCAATTGCAACACGAAGGGAAAAGCGAACATGTCCAGTAGTTTACTCCAACGCAGCGTAACCACTGCCGTCGCTCGTAATTTAGCGACCACCACCAAGACATCACCCAAGATGATGTCGATCACACCACGTTACTTGTTGAAGCTCCTGCCATGGGTACAGGTTAACGGTGGTGTCTATCGAGTCAATCGTACCAAGGTTGAACTGGCCAAAGCGGACCGGATCGCAGTTGACTTTGAGAATGAAATTGCATCGCTGCCAAGCCAAGCGCTTCGCAGTGTGCCCTTATTCTCTAGGCTTCCCGATGCAATTTTGGAACGTATGGCCGGTTACTTTCGTACGGAAAGTGTCCCCATTGGGAACAAACTATTGGTAGAAGGCGAAGATGGCAGCAAGTTCTTTATCATCGCTCAAGGTCAGGTGGAAGTCTTAAGCAAGGGCATGCACGGCAGCAACCTGCGAGTCGCTTTGCTGACCGAAGGAGAGTATTTTGGTGAGTCTGATCTCACTTCGGACAAGCCGTCAGACGCAACCATCCGAACGATCACTCCCTGTGTATTGCTCACACTATCACGGAAAGATCTGGATCTGCTCCTGTCCGAAAACCCGAACATGGTAGCCGAGTTTCAGAAAGCAATCGCTGAACATCAAGAACTAAAGTCGACCGTAAATCGATACGGCGAACGCAATATCGATCTAGTATCGGGTTTTGCAGAGAACGTGGAGATCCCTGAAACGTTTGTGGATTACACACCCACGCCACGCGAATATACACTGTCTTCGGTTCAAACCGTAGTTCGAGTCCATACGCGAGTCTCCGACCTGTTCAACGGCCCTTACAACCAACTGGAAGAGCAAATCAGGTTGACGATTGAAGGTATCAAAGAACGCCAGGAATGGGAACTAATCAATAGCAAGAAGTTTGGACTACTACATTCCGTTGATCCAGCCATGCGCATCTCGCCTCGATATGGGGCTCCAACTCCAGATGATTTGGATGGGCTACTGGCACTAGTTTGGAAGAAGCCAGCCTTCTTTTTAGCACATCCACTGGCAATCGCCGCTTTCTTGAGAGAATGTACTTGGCGTGGTGTACCGCCAGTGACGGTAAGCGTGTTTGGATTCCCCGTGATTTCATGGCGTGGCGTTCCGATCATACCGTGCGACAAATTGGAGGTCACCAACAGCTATCAATCGCGTCAGTCTTCGGGCACGACCAATATCCTGCTTGTCCGCGTAGGCGAGGAAGATCAAGGCGTAGTAGGATTGCATCAAGCTGGGATCGAAGGCGAAATCGCGCCTAGCCTTTCGGCTCGACTGATGGGACTGGATAGTTTAGGTGTTAGCTCCTACTTGTTGACGCTCTATTTCTCTGCGGCTGTACTGACCGATGATGCGGTTGGCGTCTTGGAAAATGTTGAAGTGGGTTACTACCACGACTACATTCAACGTGTCCCCAAGTCCTTTGATCATGGTTCGGGAATCTAAACCATGTCAGAGCACACTCCCCCAACGACAGCATTCGGAGCGGTCCCCAGCGAGGATAGCTCTCGAGCATTGCTGGAGCAAATTTTTGCTCGTTTTCCGGGCATGGCTCACCCCGCCAGCCTGCAATCCGAAGCTGCTCCTGGGCTGGCAGCTCCGCCGGCGACTAACCTTGCCAACGTGCCGGCGTTCGAGTCGGCATGTGCAGGTTCGGATTGCCTACCTGCTGGCCCGGCGATTTCGCCGGAGCTACCTCAGCCAATGCCTGGGCACCTTCCAATAAAAAGTTTACCGAAGACCGTTCTGGAAGCGATCGAGCGGCTGGACAAGGCACCGCAGGAACACCCGATCGCCTTTGAACATTTTCGAGCTTCGCTACAGCAGGCCGAGGTCGCACAGAACGAACTGCGGAGGCTTTCGTTTGCCAAGCAGCTAGGCCGAGGCAAATCGCCCAGCGAACGCTCGGTAGGCGGTGCGTCGGTCCCGTCGGCTGCCAGCATGACTCCCGGACGCTTTGTCACGCCATCGCGGCCGCTGGACGTCGCTTCGGTGCGATCGGATTTTCCGGCCCTTGATCAATCGATCAACGGTCACGATTTGATCTGGTTTGACAACGCAGCTACGACTCAGAAGCCCCAAGCTGTGATCGATGCCATGTCAAATTTTTACGCTCGGGATTATTCAAATATCCATCGCGCGGCCCATACGCTGGCAGCACGAGCCACGGATCATTACGAATCGGCCCGCGAAACGGTCCGTGAATTTATTCACGCTGGCTCCGTAGACGACATCGTGTTTGTTCGAGGCACAACCGAGGGCATCAACTTTATCGCCAATACAGTTGGTGGTTCGCTGCAAGAGGGAGATGAGATCTTACTGTCCGAGATGGAGCATCACGCCAACATCGTGCCCTGGCAAATGGTAGCCCGTCAGCGTGGTGCCAAAATTCGCGTCATTCCGTTTGATGACCGTGGCGAACTGATGATGGATGAGTACCGTCGACTTTTGTCATTAAGAACAAAAGTGGTCAGCGTGACACACGCTTCGAACACTCTGGGAACCATTTTGCCAGTGGAAGAAATTGGCAGCTTGGCTCATAAGTATGGAGCCAGATATGTCATCGACGGAGCACAATCGGTGGCGCACCTTCCCATCGACGTTACAGCTCTGAACTGTGACTTTTTTGTTTTCTCTGGACACAAAGTATACGCACCCACAGGAATTGGTGCCGTCTACATTCGACCCGAGATCCAAGAGACACTACCACCCTGGCAAGGTGGTGGGAATATGATTCATCGCGTGACTTTTGACGAAACTACCTATGCGTTTCCGCCCAACAAGTTCGAAGCGGGTACGCCCAGCATTGGCGATGCGGTCGGCTTGGAAACTGCACTAAGGTACTTGCGACAATTCGACATCCAATCTGTGGCCAGCTATGAGCATGGATTGCTGGAGCATGCATGGCGAGAGCTCTCGGGACTGGATGGCGTCCGATTGATTGGCGGAGCCACGCATCGTACCGGACTAGTTTCGTTTGTGATCGATGGGCTAAGCACTGAACATGTCGGCCAGGAGCTTGACCGGCATGGCATCGCAGTACGAACCGGACATCACTGCGCTCAACCTTCACTACGCCACTACGGCCTGGAATCGACGATACGTCCCTCGTTCGCCATTTACAACACTCATGCCGAAATCGATCGGATGATCAGCGTCATTCGCAGTCTTCATCGGCAGCGTTAGATTTCGGTAGTCCATAGGAAGCTCATTTAGGAAAGTCACATGCCTCACGGAACCGTTTACAACAGCATCGTTCACACCGTTGGCCATACTCCCTTGGTACGACTGCGTCGACTGGCACCACCAGATGGTGGTGCGGTGTTCGTCAAGTGTGAATTCTTTAACCCGATGAGCAGTGTGAAAGATCGTATCGGTCGAGCTATGATCGAAACGGCTGAAAAATCAGGAGTCCTGAAAGTAGACACGCATATCATCGAACCTACCAGCGGCAATACGGGTATTGCCCTGGCCTTCATTGCTGCCAGCAAAGGATACCGACTCACATTAACCATGCCAGAGTCGATGTCGGTAGAACGACGCGCGCTATTAAAAGCGTTTGGAGCGAACTTGGTTCTAACTCCTGCCGCCGAAGGCATGCGTGGTGCAATCAGCAAGGCGGAAGAAATTCTGGCCAATGACCCCAATGGTTGGATGCCGCAGCAGTTTGATAATCCCGCCAATCCCAAAAGCCATGAAGAGACGACTGGACCTGAAATCTGGCAGGATACTGGGGGACAGATCGATGCCATTGTGACCGGAGTGGGTACCGGTGGCACCATCACCGGCGTTGCTCGCTACATTCGTGCTCGCAACCCAGACTTCAAAGTGATTGCCGTTGAACCAGCCGCATCGCCAGTCATCAGCGGCGGCAAACCCGGTAGACACAAAATCCAAGGGATTGGTGCAGGCTTTGTACCCGAAAATCTAGATCAAAGCTTGCTGGATGATGTGATCAGCGTGGAGGATGACATTGCCTTTGAATGGGCACAACGTCTGGCACGAGAGGAAGGCATTATGGCTGGCATCAGTTCTGGAGCAAACGCCTGGGCGGCGATTCAAGTGGCTAAACGCCCCGAATTCA
>DAIRSD010000058.1:0-14883 GCA_036804625.1 Aureliella sp.
CACACACAAACCCTTAGAGCCTTCGATTGAGACCTTCATTCTACGAACATCATCAGTCATATCCCATGTCCACAACATCCTCCCTCCCACTCTGCAACCCTTCGCGTCTTCACGCCTTCGCGTGAGACACTCGGATAGGAAAATTTTGGGGTTAAACGCGATTGTCCTGAGAAATTCGGCTCTTTAGTTACCTGGGAAGGCTTAACCGAACTGGAGTCTTTGATAAGATGTAGACCCTAGCACTTCTAACCGATTGTTTTGGTTCACCTGATTGAGAAAGATGACGACCTTGCAACTTCGATTTGTATTACTACCTGGAGACGGAATAGGCCCAGAAATCGTGTCTCAAGCACACCGTGTGCTTCAGCGGGTTGCTGAGAGATTTGGACATCAATTTGATTTTTCGGAACATCTGATTGGCGGAATTGCCATTGATCGGACCGGTGATCCGCTGCCATCTGAAACTCTGGATGCCTGCCGGTCAAGTAGCGGGGTTTTACTGGGTGCAGTGGGTGGGCCCAAATGGGACGATCCCAATGCGAAGACTCGTCCCGAAGCTGGACTTCTTAGAATTCGTAAGGAGCTGGGGTTGTTTGCCAATTTGCGTCCAATCACGACCTACGACGAATTGTTGGATGCATCGCCACTGAAACGGTCGATCGTTGAGGGAACTGACATCTTGTTCTTTAGAGAGTTGACCGGCGACATCTACTTTGGTCCGTCAAGTTGTGAGGAATTGCCTGGCGGAGGACAGCGGGCCACCAGTACGATGGTTTACGAGACCTATGAAGTCGAGCGGATCTTCCGCCTGGCTGCCGAAGCTGCTCGTGGGCGTCGGAAGAAGCTGACCATGGTGGATAAGGCAAACGTTTTGGAAGCCAGTCGACTGTGGCGTCGCATCTGCGCGAGATTGGCCAAAGAGGAATACCCGGATCTTCAGTACGATGTCATTCTGGTTGATGCCATGGCGATGCACCTGATCAGCAAGCCTCGCACTTTTGATGTGGTAGTTACCAGCAACATGTTCGGCGACATTTTGACCGATGAAGCCTCGATGCTACCGGGTTCGCTGGGGATGTTGCCTAGCGCGTCCATTGGCAGCCAGGGGCCTGGTCTGTACGAACCGATCCACGGAAGCGCTCCCGATATCGCGGGCAAAGGTGTCGCCAACCCACTTGCTACTATATTGGCTGCGGCCATGATGTTGCGGCATTCGTGTGGGCTGATCAGCGAGGCTGAAGCAATCGAGTCTGCCGTCAGGCGTGTGCTTGCTGCTGGGCATCGTACCGCTGATATCGCTTCGGCAGGCGGTTCAAGCCTAAGTACCGTAGAGATGACAGATCGCGTGATTGAAAGCCTGTAGACTGGGGCACCAGTTCTTGTACTCAACTGCCCCATTATCTACCTGCACGCTCATCGCATCACAAATCCTCCGTCGACGTTCAGGGTCTGACCGGTGATCTGAGCTGCCCGGTCGCTGCTGAGAAACAAGGCTGCATCAGCAATATCATCGGTTGATTGCCATCGTCCCAGCGGTACAACTCGGCGGACTTTTTCACCAGCCCAGGTTTCGTAGTCAAGGCGCTGTTCGATCGGCTGGGCATCGTGCCACGCTTGCCAAACGCTACGATTGAGCGGCGTTTGAACCATTCCGGGGCATATCGAGTTGACTCGAATGTTATGCGGTGCCAGATCACGAGCTAAACAGATGGCGAAGTTCAGATTGGCTGCCTTGGAGGCGCTATAGGGAGGGTCGGTCTGCGATCCGATTTGGCCAGCCACACTGGATAGAAAAAGCATGCTTCCCGAACGTTGTTTGATCATCAGCGGTGCAATGGCGTACGCGACTGAGGCCATTCCGTACACGTTCACTTGTAGGACTTGAGTCCAAGATTCCAACGGTACATTGCTGAATGGAAAGCCAAAAAACCCCGAGCCAATTGCGGCTGCGTGAACCAAAATATCCAGCCGGTCCGTGCGACGGTCAAGCCACTGGGTCGCCTCTGCAACATAATGTGCGTCCGTGATATCACAAATTTTGTGTGCAATTTGGTCTGTCAATTCGCCCGGTTCCCGAAGGTCCCAAACGTAAACCTTGGCCTGTTCAGCCAAGAAACGTCGCGCGCAGGCAGCACCAATACCGGACGCGCCACCGACAACCAAAACCGACTTGTCACAAAGTCCTAATTCCATTGAAGCTGATCGTATTTGCACTAAGTTGCACTATGACTGCATGAAGTTTTACCAATAACCTATTGGCGCACCGCATGGATTCGCTCACTGAGAACTTTAGCCAGAACCGCACCGGGTGCGTCGCTGGTTCGAACCAGTAGGTAATCACACCGTGCAGCCGCGCAGCTATGCCTGACTTTTTCCAGGAATCGCTCGAGCGACTGCAGGTAGCCTTCGCGCAAGGCTCGCGGATTGCAAGTCAGATTCAAATCCGATTCCAAGCCTTCAAATCGCGTTGGATCTAAGAAAGGAAAATCCAGTTCATCATCATGCATTACATGCAGCACCATGATGTCATGTCCAGCTTTACGCAGCAGGTTAATCGCCTTGAGCGCGCTGTCTTGAACACCCAGCAGATCGCTCAGCAATATCATCAGGCCGCGCCTTGGCGAGGATTGAACCACATCCTTAATAACTAGTTCCAAGTCAGTCTTATCAGTTGGCTTGGCATTGTCCAAAGTCCCTAAGATGTCTAACAGGTGCGCCTGACTGGATCGCAGAGGCACTCGCGATCTGATCTTATGATCAAACACCATGCAGCCTGCAGCATCTTGTTGTCGCAAGACAAGCATGGCTAAGCAAGCGGCCAGCGTGCAAGCAAATTCGAACTTGCACTGGTCTGCCTGGCCGTAGCTCATGCTGCGAGAGCCATCAACCAGCAGCGAGCAGCGCAGGTTGGTGTCTTCCTCGTATTGCTTGATGACCAATTTGTCTTGGCGCGCCCAGACCTTCCAGTCGATATGGCGCACATCGTCGCCAGGCAGATACTGTCGGTGCTGAACAAATTCAACTGATTGACCGAAATAGGGGCTTCGGTGGGCTCCCGAAAGGAAGCCTTCCACGATTTGCCTAGCCTTCAGTTCTAGTCGCTGAGCACGCTTGACGGCCTCAGGTGGCAAAAATCTTTTGGAAGCGGACATCGCGAGTCAGTTCATCTTCAGAAGTGGGTGTTTCGGCAATCAGTCGGTCAATCACGTCGTCCGTAGTCACACCGTCGCTTTCGGCCGCGAAGGTTACGACTAGCCGATGTCTTAAAACCGGACGGCAAAGCGCCTGAATATCTTCAACCGTGACATGACTACGACCTTGCAGACGGGCACGCGCCTTGCCGCCTAAACCCAAAAACTGTACGGCTCGGGGGCCAGCCCCCCAACCCAATTGATCACTTACAAAGTCGGGCGTGCCCGGCGAGCCAACACGCGTCTGACGTACCAAGGTGAGCGCATAACGAATCAGATGGTCGGCCACGGGGACACTGCGTACCAAATCCTGCAAGTGAAGTATTTCTTCACCGCTGAGCACCGGTTGGATCGCTTCGGCTGATTGCGAAGTGGTGCGGCGCACCACTTCTAGTTCATCCTTGAAGTTTGGGTATTCGACCAATACTTTGAACATGAAGCGATCTTGCTGAGCTTCCGGAAGCGGGTAGGTTCCTTCTTGCTCGATGGGATTCTGAGTGGCAAGCACGAAGAACGGATTGCCCAGTTGATGGCGAACTCGACCCACGGTTACTTGCCGCTCCTGCATCGCCTCCAGCAACGCAGCTTGAGTCTTGGGCGGTGTGCGGTTGATTTCGTCGGCCAGAATGACGTTGGCAAAAAGCGGACCCTCCATAAAACGGCGCTGAAGTCCGCCACCGGGTTGATCTTCGATAACTTCCGTGCCGGTAATATCCGCAGGCATCAAGTCGGGCGTGAATTGGATTCGGCTAAAGGACAGCGATAGCGTTCTGGCCAAGCTGCTAATCATCAGCGTCTTGGCAAGTCCTGGCACGCCTTCTAACAAGCAGTGGCCACGACTAAAGATGCCTATCAGTAACTGCTCGATAACCTCGTTTTGGCCTACAATTACTTTGCTCAGTTGTTGCAATATGCTCTGATGAGCGGCCTGAAGTTTTTCGATGTGCTGGGACTGGATCGCCCCACCTCCATTGCCTGAAGTCATTGTGCTTCCCTAAATTTTTGCTTTGCCCAATTTGCGTTCTTCGATCAGCCAGAAGTATCTTAAGGTTGCTGCAAACTCTGGCAGAAGATAGTCTGAAGCAACTTAGTCATAAACACCAGCCCCCTAAGCTCGAGTCCAGGGCGAAAAGTGAGGCAAATTGCGGTCAGCCGTGTTCTCTGGCTAGCAATGTAGGGTCGGCGATCCAGCCAATTTTCTGAGACGCTCCAGCGAAACCTAAGCAATTGCCACCATGGTACCAAAGTTGTTTACGATACCGAAACCGGAACGGTAACAAGTGAATCGGGTTTTTGGGCGTTTAGCAATTACTGATCGTTCTGTCGTTTCATGCCGCTCCAAACATGAGGCAGTTGATGACGAATGAGATTGAGACTTCCAGCGGGTATTTGGTCAAGTTGAAGCGGCACCACGATCGTGTCCTCGACTGTCAATTGCCCCGGCTGACGAGCAATCTTGTATGACGGATCAAGGCCAGCGTCAGGTCCCAGTTGAACTGAAGGACATCGCGGATTGGGGGCTGAGATAAAAAAGTCGATGGACGGCTCTGATCCGGACTGTTGATCGGTAGAGGCAGCCCGCAAACGAGCCAGCGCGAGTGATCGAAATAGTTCCCTGGCTGTCCATTCAGCAGGATCAACCACATGAATTGATTCAGCGATCAGTGACTGATACGGATACTGACCCTCTTCCTTCAATTCGCGTAAATCCCGCAGTGTGTTTATGATCTGCTCTTTGACCAAGGGGAAATGAGTGCACCCCAAAATCACTGTGCTGATGGGTTGTCCACTACCACTTTGCTTGTGGCTTTCTAACATTTCACGAATGTCTCGATGGACGATCTGCTGCACAGAATTGCGAGCAAGCACTTGTGGATCGCCTTCAATCGCGGCTGCTAAATCGACAAAGCCCTTCTGTAGAATCGCGGGCTGTCGCCGTCCAGCTTGCCCAAGCGCTTGCTGGATAGCACGTGGGTAGGCTTCACTACGACAGGTGCCCACTGTAGCCAGAACGGCGATCGAAGATTCATGACCAATGACTGCATCGGGAAGCTGTACAACACCTCTGGCACCAGCCTGGACGACTCCAATTGCAAAGACCGGAAGATTCCAAGTTTTGAGCGCCGAATTGATATCGGTCAAACCATACGCGGTCGCCGTGTTGCAACCGATGGCAATCGCTTTGACAGGCTGCTTGGTAAAGACTGGTTCGGTAGAATTGGTATCTGGCCAATATCTCCTGCCCAATAAGAAGATGGCATCCTTGAGTATCAACTCTCTCAGGTAGTCTATTTGGCCCGCAGCCGGATAATTTCCGTACGGCATATTGGCCTGGTCGCCCAAGTAAACAAACGATTCGCCTTCAAAATCCTTGCGACCATCTGCGCCTGGTTGCAGAGTATCGTTGTTGTAGGCGTCCAATCCCAGGATGGCCTCCAGGACCGTCAATCCGCCAATGCCCGAATCAAATACTCCAATCGGCAGTTGGCGCAGATCTTGCCGAAGGTCAGACGGATCGAAGGTCCAGGCCGCCAGCGAAGGTGACTTAGGGGCGTGAGCAATCAAATGGTCCAGTCCCGCAGGGGATGACTGCTGCGCGTCGATACGCCCTGCCATCCAGCAGGCTATCCATATCGCCAATTGCAATAAAGTGCTTCGCATGATCAAGTAATCTTCCAATTGTGATTTGAATTGCGACGCTGATCATCATGCGTAGATTTTCTCCAGATGTCAACTTCTCTGTTGTGAATCGAACTAAAAGCTGATTGTATTTCACAAAGGATTGGGTTAGCATGTCTCAGATTCAGACAGTTAGGTGATTTGTTCCTTGGTCGGCTCTTGCAAGCGGCAATTTCCTGATCTACTTAGTTTGACAAGGCAATGCAAATAAGTTCTCGTGATTATAGACAATTGTATATCGCCGTCTTGATTGTCTTTTTCTGGATCGGCCAACACGAAATCCGCTTATTGCAAGCGGACGAACGATCGCCGCAAGCCTGTTTGCAGCGCATGCAGACGTCGGATGGTGTTGAGGTATCATTGGTCGCCAGTGAGCCGCTGGTCCGTCAGCCGGTGTGTATCGAATTTGATGATCGCGGAAGATTGTGGGTGATTCAGTACCTGCAGTATCCCAATCCGGCCGGCTTGGAGCGAGTGAATGTGGATCGATACTCGCGAACCCGATACGATCGCGTGCCTGAGCCTCCGCCGCTGGGACCTGTCGGTGCAGATAAGATTACGATTTTGCAGGATCTGGACGGCGACGGAGTAATGGAGTCCGGAGTCGATTTTGTTCAAGGTCTAAATTTGGCAAGCGGATTGGCTTTTGGACATGGCGGAGTCTTTGTCCTAAACGTTCCTTACCTTCTGTTCTATCCCGACCATGATCGAGACGACCGTCCCGATAGCGACCCTGAAGTCCTGCTGACCGGCTTTGGCATGGAGGATGCCCACAGCGTTGCTAATTCATTGACATGGGGACCGGACGGATGGTTGTATGGTTGTCAGGGCAGCACCGTCACGTCGAATATTCGTGGAATCGAGTTCCAACAGGGGGTTTGGCGCTACCATCCTGCTACTAAGCAATTTGAGCTGTTTTGCGAAGGTGGCGGCAATTCCTGGGGGCTGGATTTTGACTCCGCCGGAGAATTGCTTTACAGCACGAATTACGGCGGCTTCATTTTGTTACACGCTGTTCAGGGCGGCTACTTTGTCAAGTCATTTGCCAAACATGGACCGCTGCACAACCGATTTGCTTACGGCTACTTTGAACATGCTGCCCACGAGAATTTCCAAGGAGGACACGTAACTGCAGGTGGTATTATCTATCAGGCCGACGCTTTGCCAGCTCAGTATCAGGGCAAGTACATCGGGGCGGACTTGTTGGGTCACAACGTGCTTTGGCACGACATCCTGGAAGATGCGGCTACAGTGCGCACGCGACACGGCGGCGTGCTGCTGCGGAGCAACGATCCATGGTTCGCTGGCTGCGATGTGACGACAGGACCGGACGGTGCCGTTTATGTTGCCGATTGGCACGACGCACGGACCGCTCACCCCGATCCCGATGCCCAGTGGGACCGATCCAATGGTCGCATCTATCGCTTGGCACCTCAACAACTGCCAATGGTTTCATTGGATATGGCGAAGCAGTCTGTTGAGCAATTATTAGCTCTGCATCAGCATTCCAACCAGTGGTTAGTGCGTAGGGCTCGACAGGAATTGGTTCGAAGAAAGGATCAGTCGAGCCTTGCACAACTGCGGGCTCAGAGCCTTGCTAAGCAGCAGCCCCAGCTAGCGCTAGAGTCGCTTTGGACGCTCAGTAGTTTGGGTGGTTTGGATCTGGATTTGGCCAGACACTTACTGGACAGTCCACACGCGGAAGTTCGCAAGTGGGCAGTACGTTTGTTGGGCGATCTCGTAGCCAGCCAGCATCGGCCCCTACCCGAGGACATTGCGCATCGGTTAGACGGCTTTGCCGAAACAGAACCATCCATTCAAGTACGGCAACAACTAGCTTGCACCGCCGCTCGGCTTCCCGCCCAGCAAGCGCTGCCGCTGATCAACGCTAACATCATTCGAGACATTGATTCGTCGGATCATCGGTTACCGCAGTTGTGGTGGTGGGCCGTTCAGCGCCATAGCCTGTCGGCGCGCGACGAGGTGCTGAAGCGGTTTACTCGCAACACGATTTGGACATCCAGACTAGGGCGAACTTTTCTGCTGCCACGACTGGTCAGACTTTATTCGGCCGAAGCAACAGCGGCCGGACTAGATGCAGTGTATCGTATCTTGTCGGCTGCGCCGGACCAATCCGCGCGTGATGAGCTATGGCCGTCAGTTCTCAGCGGTTGGCTAGAACAGCAAGGTGATTTGCTGAACGACTTTCGTCGAACGATCGCCAAATCACATCCGCTGCGCGAGATGGTACTTGCGGCCTGGCGAGAAAATCCTCAGGATCTGATTCTCACTAGGCTGTCAATCGAACTGGGACACACCGAGGCTTCGGATGTCTTGCGAACGACAGCCATGGACAATCGAGAATCGCTGGCACGAAGGACAGAGTGCTTGGAGCTGTTAGGGCAACTGAATGACATTCGGCTATTGCCCGAAGCCTTGAAGTTGATTGAATCCAACGCTGACCCGAAACTTAAGATGGCGGCCCTTTCGATAACCGCTCGAGCCAGCGATGTGGAGACTTCACGCCGCTTGCTAGAAATCTTTCGGGTAGCGGAATCACCGACCATTAGTGGTCGAATCATTGAGATTCTTGTAAGTCGCGTAGCTTCGGCCGAAATGCTCTTGGCTGCGGTCGATTCGGGGCAGTTTGACCCTAAACAGATCTCTCTGGAACAGGCCAGACGGATATCCATGCTGGAAGTTCCCGCGCTGGATGCAATCGTCAGCCGACACTGGGGCAAGTTGCACGCTCAATCTAGTGGCGAATTGTTAGCTGAAATCCGACGGTTGAATAACGATCTTCGCGCGGCCAGTGGCGATCCCAAGGCGGGGCGTCCCCTGTTCGACAAGCACTGCGCGAATTGTCATCAACTCTTTGGTCGTGGCCACCCGTTGGGGCCCGAGCTGACTCAGGCCATTCGCCAGGATCGCGACTTTCTTCTGTCCAGCCTGGTCGACCCCAGCAGCATGATTCGCGCTGAGTATGTGAGTCTGTTGGTGCATACCGTCGACGGGCGTGTCATCACCGGTTTGCCAGTCGAAAGCAGCGGCGATGGAATCACCCTACTTGACGCCAATCGACAGCGGATTCTCATTCCCATTTCGGATGTGGAGCAGCAGATTCAATCGCCTGTTTCGATCATGCCTGCCGACCTGTACAAGCAATTCTCGCCGCAGGAGTTGCGAGACCTGTTTGCCTATCTGCAAAGCCAACAGGACAATCCTGATTAGTCATGAAGGAGAAAAGTTATGAGCCAATGCTTGAACTTGTTTTCGAAATGCTGGCGAACGTCGCCTCCAGACCTGCGCCGCATACTGCTACTTGGAACTCTCGCGTTTAGCCAAGCCATAATATCAGTCTCAGCGACTGTCGCGATCGCCCAAGACAGCAATGATTTAACCCGGACCTATCACAATCAATTGCGACGAATTGAATCTCCCAAGCCGCTCTTGGCTGACTACCCAGAGTATTTTGAGCCAATCATTGAGCGGAACCACTACGAGGCCCCAGCGATTGTGACCGACGATCAGGCAGACTTGCACGTTCGCGCATGGCGATTCTCCTACAACGCTCGAGGAATTATTGAAGCGTCCAACCACTTGCGGGCCGACCAAACAGCGGTGATCATGGTCCATCCTTGGGGGATCGATGATGGTCAGGGATGGCAAACGCCGGAGCCGGCTGGGGTGGCCGATTTTTGTACGCCTGAGAAAAATCAGTTAGCCGCCGGCCACACTTCGCGCGTGATTCGCCCCCTGATCGATCGATTGCGTCCAAGGGTTAGCTTGGTCATGTTCAGCTTGCCGGGACTATGTGATCCGATACGTCGCAAGTTGTATCGTTCGTTTGATCACAATCCGACGGCAGAGGAACGTGCCCAGGGAGAGCGAGACCTTGCCGAGAAGCTTAGGACCTTTGCTTATCGCGGACAACCACTCGTCGATCGTATGGAACTTTCGTCCGACCAGCCCGTGGTCGACTACTTTAAGCAGTTTCCTGGTTTGGATGCTGGTGCCAAATACAACAACAAAGGCTTTTGGGACCTGCCGATTCCCGTGACCCGAGACGTTCAAGCTCAGCCCAACGACGTGGTAATTTATGACGCAGAAGGATACCCAGCACTGCGAGACTTCTTGAACCAACAGAAGATTAGGCATATCTTGTTAGTTGGTTACGCAACCGATATGTGCTTCTGTAAGACGACTGCCGGTTACGAAAATCTATCCAAGGATTTTAACGTCTTTCTGGTAGGTGATGCGTCGCTGGCTACTTTCCCATCGAATGCCACTCCACGTTTCGCAGTCAACGCTGCGATTTCCTATGCGGCTTTGAATCAATTGATCACGCAGATTTCTTGGATCCAGTTGGACGGAGATAGGGCAGATGAGTGACGTACGTTTGACAAGTTGCTCGCAACTAGTCAACCTTTCGCGGCGACAGTGGTTGCATGCCAGCAGCGCTATTGCGGTGGCTGGACTGGAACTAAATCCAGGTGCCAACTGCCATGCGGCGGAGCAGAATGTGGCTCAAGTTGCAATCACTCTCGACCTGGAAATGGCTCGCAATTTTCCACGCTGGGAGGATACGCACTGGGATTATCAGAAAGGCAATCTGGACTTGGCCAGCAAAGAGTATTCGGTTCGGGCTGGGGAACTGGTCAAACAGTATGGCGGCCCAATCCACTACTTCTGTGTCGGTAGTGCGCTGGAGCAGGAGGATGTGTCGTGGTTACAGGAGCTTGCTGAAGCTGGGCATCCGATTGGCAATCACACGTACGATCACGTGAATTTACTTGCCAAAAATCCTGAAGAACTTCAATATCGATTCCGCCGAGCGCCTTGGTTGATAGCTGGTCAGGAAGTCCACGAAACGATACGGCAGAATATCCAGCTTACGACAAGAGCCTTGAAGAGTCGGCTGAACGTAGACAATCGGGGCTTTCGTACTCCAGGTGGTTTTGGCAACGGTTTGACAGACCGCGAAGACCTGCAGCAGATGCTGCTGGACTTGGGATTCAGTTGGGTTAGCAGCAAGTATCCCATGCACCTGAATACCGAACCGCAGCAACAACCCACCACAAAAAACTATGACAGCATTGTGGCCGCGCAACGCGAAGCCCAACCGTTTGTCTACCCGACAGGATTGATCGAGATCCCGATGAGTCCCGTGAGCGATATTGGCGGTTTCCGAAACGGGCGGTGGCAATTGGAATGGTTCATGGAAGCGATACGTCGAGCGATCCAGTGGACAATTGAGCAAGGAGCCGTGTTTGATTTTTTGGCACACCCTTCGTGCCTGGGCGTCGTCGACCCAGAGATGCGCACGTTGAAGATGATATGTGAAATGGTCCAGCAGGCTGGCCCTAAAGCACAGTTGGTTGACCTGGACACGATTGCAGCCAGAGCCCCAAAGAAAGCTTCGTAGGCCAGTTGATTAGATCATCGAACGCAATTGTGAAAGCAATTGACAAGCGTGACCGATCTCTGCCTTTTGTCGTTCAGGTTCTTGCGGTATCTCACGTTCGATAGTCAGTGGACCGCTGTAGCCGATGTCTGATAATGTACGTAGATAATTTTCGATATGGACCTGCCCTTGTCCCAGTGGAACCTCTGCGCCCCAGGTCACGCCAGGTTGATCGCTCCATGTTGCATCCTTGCAATGAACGCTGCGAACAAATTTTCCGACCTTCTTCAAAGCTTCGATAGGCTGACCGGTACCGTAAAGAATCATGTTGGCTGGGTCGAAGTTGATGAAAAGATTGTCTCGCTGAGTATCAGCGATAAATCGCAGCAGCGCATCAGCCGTTTCCTGGCCTGTTTCTAAGTGGACGGCCTGGCCGTTCTTCTTGGCGTGGTCGCAAAGTTGCCGTGTGACAGCAATCACTTGCAGATAAGCTTCCGAGTTACAGTCGTGAGGCACAAAACCCAAATGCAGACCTATGACAGGGCAACCCAGAAGTTTGGTAAAGTCGCTGATCTCCATCATCTCTCGCAAGCGAGCCGATCGAGTCACTGGCGGGACCAAGCCCACAGTCCGCTCTACGGTTGGGATGTCTGCATAACTTTCGCCTTCAAAGCCGCCAAAGACGCAGGTCAGTTCGATGCCAAGGCTTCTCAGCTTCTTCAGAAACCGCTCAGCGTTTTCAGGCGTCCTGGTATCGCGGTGAGGTGCGTGGAGCTGAATCGTAGGAATCCCCAGTTCATGTGCCACCTCGAGCTTGACTCCTAAACCGGCATCGATACTTGTGAATACGCCAATGGGCCAGCGTGACATGAGGCTTACTCCGAGGAATTGATTAGTAGGATTCTAATTCAGCAGTGGGCGGATGGAGTGTACGGCTACCAGAAATTGGCAAAACCGACACGACCTTAGCAGGGCCGTCATTCTAAACGCAGTTGAGCTAGGCCGAAATGCCCTTGGAACTTCCATTGAAAATTTGCGATGGGATAACGTCAATCACCCTATCATCAATCGGCTGCGATTGGGTTAAGATATGCAGCCTGTAAACCCGGCTTGCGTCGTTCGGGCATGCAACCGACCAGCCGTAGGGTGGCCAATTTTGGCATCCTTGGCGAGAAACAGAAGCGGCAGGCGGTTGCCATTCGCTGGGTCCGCTAAATCCCTCTGAAAGCATTTTCAAATGAGTCAAGTTCAACCGGCTGTCGTCAATTTTAGTCCTCAACCCCACAGCGTCGAACTGCGGGAGATCCCAATTCCAACGATCGGGCCAGACGATGTTCTGATGGAGGTTGCGGCGGTGGGGGTTTGCGGTAGCGACCTTCACCAGTGGACCGCAGATCATAGCTGGCCGGTTAATTATCCGGTTACTTTGGGCCATGAGTTCGCTGGGCGAGTCTTTCAGCGAGGTGCCAACGTCAAGTCATTTCGGGAGGGAGATCGCGTGTGCAGCGAAACGGCCGCTGTGATTGCTCCCGACAGCCCGCTTTCGCGCATTGGGAGATACAACTTGGATCCGTCCCGTCGCGGTTTTGGCTACGGAGTGGATGGAGCCATGACTGAGTACGTTCGAGTGCCGGCGCGATGTTTGCACAGAGTCCCCGATGGTTTGCCACTACGATTAGCAGCGTTGACGGAGCCCTGCTGTGTTGCTTACAGCGCAGTGGTAGCCAATGTGACGATCGCGCCGGGCGATCGTGTCTTGGTACTCGGGCCAGGACCTATTGGATTATTGTGCGCTGCCGTTGCAAGATTGCGGGGTGCCGAGGTAGGCGTGGTAGGCTTGCCGCGTGATGCCCAGCGCCTGAATTTAGCTCGTGAATTCGATTGCCAGCCGCTACTGAGCGACCAAGCCGCTCAGTGGGCACGACAGCGCGACGGACTGGGCTGCGAGGGAATCGTGGATGCGGCAGGTGTTTCCGCCACGCTTAAAGTGGCGATGGACTTGGTGCGGCCAGATGGATGGATCAGCAAAGTGGGCTGGGGGCGAGATCCGTTGGGATTCTCGTTAGATCCACTGGTGCAAAAAAACGTGCAGCTTCAAGGCAGTTTTTCGCACACATGGGCAACTTGGGAACGAGTGCTTTATCTGCTGAACAGCCAAGCCTTAAAGGTGGATCGATTGGTGGGTGGCTTTTGGCCTTTGGAACAATGGCACACAGCCTTTGAAACCATGCATGCTGGGGACATTGCCAAGAGCGTCTTGGAAGTGAAGCCAGAAAATTGATGCAAGTGGCGTGAGATTGGCTGCTATCTTAAGATGAATTTCTTAAGCTGGGCATAGGTGATGTCTGGGTCCTGAATCAGCGGGGCAATCGTCAACAATAGCAGCAACAGTCCGGCTGTCACTAGGCCCCAGCCTAGCCGCGAATGACTAGACCGTGAACCTTGGGCGGCGACGACAAACGCTTGTTCCAACTGTAACCACAAAGCCATGTCTTGCGGAATCGCCACGCAAACGACCGCCTGAGTTCGCTGCGATAGTGTTGATTCGATGGCCAACTGCAATCCGGACTGTGGAAGGGTCAACACTTCGCCTTGCCATTGCGCCAGGAGATCTATCTTTTGCGCAGCTAGTAGCAGTGCGTCCCGGAACTGATCTCGCAACATGCCATAGGCTACTAACCTTGGGCGGCTCCATAGAATTAGCATCAACAGGACCAGGAAATACAGCCCTAACATCAACAACCATACCCAACCTGGCCACCGCGACCCCGCGTGATCTGGGAAGAAAAGCTGCATCGGACCGATGGCAATCAACCCGGCACATGCGATGCCCAATGTCAGCATATCCCGCCAGCCATTGGTAATCAAAGGGCGTCCGCGCAGGTGGATCGCACCGATTAGCAAAAGGTAGATGGCCAGCGGGATTAGGGCAATCGCCCAGTACAACGCGTTCAACGGTTGGACTCCGTAGATTAGGTTTGACCTTGCGACATCGGCGTCGCAAGGTAACCAGGAGTATAACCCACCTCAAAAAATTGCGTTAGGCTATTCCACAGGGATCTTCAGCCCCAGGGCACCGATGGGGCCTTTGACATTTTCATTCTTCGAGTGACAAATCGCGCTTTTCACAGTTTCTCGATAACACGAAATGGGATGAATTCGGTCCGAGTAGAAAGTAGAGCGAGATGCAGCTTCCGAAACAGACTTTGGGTCGTCAGCGGGAAAGCCTGTCACGGCTGGCGAACCAACAACAACAAGCTACCCTGCCCGGCAACAACAGGTATTTGGTGATGGTTTATGATTTCGCTGCTTTGCCGCCGACTGGCGGTTACCAAAGTGCCTTGATAGGCTACCGATTCAAATGGAGACTCGCGATACCGCCGGTCAGCTTCCGTGGCTACGGGAATGGCAATGGAACTAGAGTCAGAAGTCAAATCAGCGGAAGCGGCGATGGCTTGGCTGAGCGATGCGGCTGGGGTTTCAAATGCCAAATCGAATCGGCAAACTGGAAATTGATCGACGGTCGTTTGAATTTCCAGAACGGCTTGATCGAGCAATTGGACGGGAGCGTGGACCCAGTAGAGTTCCGAAACACTAGGCAGAGACTCA
>DAIRSD010000059.1:0-14848 GCA_036804625.1 Aureliella sp.
GCACATCCAGTCGTCCTTCCTGGATCAATTGCATGATGCTACTGCCCTGTCCGGGCAGCTTCTCGAACATCGACTCTAGCTCGACATACACGCGGTTCATGCGGCGAAGCTGGCGTTTGGGCGAAAGTCGTCGGAGCCACATCATGCGAAAAAATGGTTGCATCACCTCTAACAGACTCATACTGGGCGAAAGTTGATGCAGTGTTCCTTCCAACGTCACCAACATTTTGATCAGCAACGATGTTTGTGGTGGCAAGGTGATCTGATGCCGATACATGATATCGGTCACATCATTCAGCGCACCGCTCAGGTCAAAACTATCTAGCGGCTGTGACCCATAGTTGGTTACTAGATCGGCCACATCGATCGATAGAGAACTTTCATCCAAACGTCCCGGCGTGTTGCCCACGCGCTTGATCAGCGAGGTGAGCACGCTGGCTTCTTGTGCAACCACCGCCAACAACATCTCTTCGATCGTCTCACGAAGCCGATCGTCGATGCGACCAACCATTCCGAAGTCTAACAGCCCCAGTTTGTTGCCAGGCAAAACCACAATATTTCCCGGGTGTGGATCGGCGTGATACAGTCCATGAATAAAAATCATTTCGACAAACAGACGGGCCGCATTACGCGCCAACTCTTGTCTCTTGGTTTCTCGCACTTCATCCTCTGGTTTTCCCGTACAAGCTAGACTGCTTACTGGCAAGCCATCCAAGTACTCCATGGTCAGCACTCGGGACGACGAAAGCTTGGGAAACGCTGTCGGTATGCGCAAGTTTTCAAAATGCCCGTATTGCTTGCGAAAGACGATCAAATGCTGCAACTCGCGAGAAAAATTCAGCTCGCGCCGGAGCGAACGCGATAGCTGCTCGACGATGACAGTCGGCTTCCAAACCGCAAACTCGGGGATGTGTTCGGCTAGAGTTGCTAATCCGGCCATGATCTCCAGGTCCTCATTGACCGTCTTTTCGATATTGGCGTGCTGAACCTTGACCACCACATCGGTACCGTCCTTCAGGCGCGCTCGATGCACCTGGCCTATCGAAGCCGACGCGATGGCATCTTCGTCGAATGTGCCAAACAGCTCTTCAACTGGCTGGCCGAGTTCGGATTGAATGATCGCTTTGACCTTGTCTCCCGAGTCGGCGGCCACGTTGGACTGGAGAAGCGTCAGTTCCGTAGCCAGATCCGAGCCAATAAAATCTGGACGCAGGCTCAGCACCTGTCCTAGCTTGACAAACGTTGGCCCTAGCTCCGTCAGCGCCAATCGTATCCGCTTCTCGCGCGAGTAACTGGAAAGCGGAACTCCTTGTTCGTCTTTGATCCATTCCCGGATAAAATCGAATTTCAGTTGACTCAGCCAGTCCGCCAAACCATAGCGACGTAAGATCGCTAGAATCTCCTGCCACCGGCGAAGATTGCGATAGAGCTGTGGAATGGAGCTTATTTTCATAGTGAATTTGAAATAGACACTGTCGCTAGTGGTCCCAGGCGCGGCCGCAACCACCGGGGCCGGCGTGGGATCACAAGGATTTCATCACCTTTGCAGTAACTCCGGGGGGCAAAGGGCACCGGCTCCATCTTAGTCGGTCAGGCTGCCTGGATGGCGCACGGTTGCGATTTTAGAGCGGCTATTGCTGGCTGGCAGGGAACTGTGAGGTGTTAAATTCCTCAGAAACCTCACCTTGCACCGGTTCTAACGGCTCAGCAGGCTCTTGATTGGCACGATCCGCCTGTTTCTGCCGGACTCGCAAGATGATGCGATCGGACTCGACTGTCAGTTTCTCGCACCGCTGCAAGGTTTTGGCGATCTCCACGTCGCGGTACAGATCCTTAGCGAGATTTTCTTTGCGCATAGCACTCATCAGAAACTCCGGCACGGCTCGACCATTGGCCTGTGCGTCAACCAAGTAGGCAATCAGCACACCCTCTTCCAGTTCAACATGCATCGTCAGCGAACCATTAAAAAACCGTCCTTTGCCACCAGGCAATTCATCCAGTGGAACACTGACGTCTGCTCGCAAGTTGCCCTCATCGATCGTAACACCCACACGGCCGCGCAACTCGGGATTTCGGGCGATCAGCGCGTTGATCTCCTCCACCGTAATGATCAACTCTTGAGGGGACAGACCATCTTCAAACTGCTGCTCGAAGTCCTCCAGTTTTTGGACCGTCGCATCGACCTGCTCCTGACTCACATCCACGCCCGGCAACACGACCGGCGCGTCGGAAGTGAACTGCTCTAACTGGTTTTGATAAAATCGATAGGCACCCCAAACACCCACGCCAGCAATCAACGTCATCAGAAGCAAAGCCCCCAAACAGCCGACCATGAAACATCCACAACCCGACCTGCGTCGTGGCTGAGTTTCTATCTCAAACTGCTCAAACGAAGATTGCTGAGCGCTCTGCCGCGCCACGTATGGCTGAGTCTCCTCCAAGTTGTCGTGCCTATTTTGAGCATTCACGATGTTCTCCAGTAACCTTTCAATAGAATCCTTAGGGTCGAACAATCGGGACCATAGCCAACTGGTACGATAGCCAATTGGTACGAAGCGCCAAAAATTGTCAAGTCGACCCGAAGTTTTTTAATACATTCGGCTTTTCCTGCTGAATCTTAGCCACCGCGTCTTCGGCAATTCCCGAAAAATTGAATTATACACTGAAAGGGCTAGCATAATCGCCCGACCCTCTGTCCGGTTCCTCTCAACTTGACGGTCCCACTCAACCTTCGCTGCTCCAAGGGCGACACTGGGAGCTAAGGGACTTATTGGATAATGTTCAGCGAGACATCTTACCAAGATTGGCTGTTCGAGCGGAGGAGGGGACTAGTTCTTCCGTCCAGGTGGCGTCGTAACGCATCGAGCTTTCTGCGCCGCGAAAGCCAAGTACGTGTTCGCTCCAATCGAGCCGCTTGCTGATCAACCTACCGCTGTCGATGTCAAACTTGATTGTCCCTTTGCTCAACTGCTGAACCAGTTGTGCTTCGATCGCTGGATCATTGACGGGAGTCAGCGGCTGGGTCATCAAGCTGATCGTGGCTACACCAGCCGAAACTTTTTCAAGACTGTATAGCTCGCGAACTTTGATCGTCTTGTAGCTTCCGTTATCCAGTCGAACATGCAGTTCGCGCGGCACATGCCACTGCGCTCCGATGCTCAGCGGTTCTTTGGGCAGCGCAATGGTGACATCCCCAATTCCCAGCAGCGGGCAACGAAACTCTTTGTCGCGAGCAACCACTTCGCCACTGGGACTGATCGTGATCGTTGCCAAAGGAACATTAACCGATTGCGCTACCGTCTTAAAGACATCAGGCACTTGAGCGTCGGTTTGGCTGTCGTACGCCTGAGTTTCATCGCCGATCGACTGCTGCATCTGTACGTTGTCGATGCCGTAGACAAATGTCATGTTGCCAGACGGATCAACCGATTGGACCTGCCAAGTCTTCAAGCTGGAAGTCTGTGATGAACTGTCTTGGTCTGCACCAGCAATTGCGGTCTGGGTATGTGATTGATGCACGACTCGAGTCACCACCATCTCTCCGGCTCGCAGCTTGTACTCCAACTGGTATCGCTCCGCCTGATCGGCCCAGGCGATGGCTGGTGTGATGATGGCAAGTAGCGTATGGATTGCGATCCGTTTGTATGCATGCATTGGTTGACTTCCCTGTTACTTGGTGATGAGTTACCATCAGTGATAGCACAAAATCACGCGTCGCGCCAAGTCAGAAGTCCTCCGCCCTTCCAAACGGCAATGCTTGCCTCGACCAGGACGATCTGAGGTTTCTAACGCTATTGGGCAGGTTCACGATCTTTTTGGATCAGATGGCATTCCAGATCGCAGCTTTGCAGGCAAAACCTGGCGTGAAAAGAGTTGCCAAAGTTGCCATATGATTCCTACGATGCGCGTTGCTGCGAACTCGATGACGACTTGAGATCTGGATCAGTTCGGACGGGTCGCATTTTGGCCCACCCGCCACTCGACCGCCGCCAGCATCAGTACGATCAACACTTCCAGCGTGAAATAGATGGCACCCAAGAAGGTCAGCCTGCTCCAATATGCGGCACACAAGCCAATTACGACTAAGCAGTATGAAGTATTCAGAACTGCGACCAATCGAAGCAGCAATCCGAAATCTTTAGCGAGCAGATATCCCGTCATTGATGTAATTGACAAGCCGCCGGCTGCAACAGCCAGTGCAATTAGCGACTGGGTAGGCAGGCCGGTAGGAATCCACGCTGGTGCCAACAAACATGCGGTAGACAAAAGAGTCACCAAAGCACCAACCGCATCGATCAGCAATAACGTCTGGGGGTTTTTCAAACCACCGTCTTTCTTTGGTCAAAGCTAAACTCAGCGAACAAGCCTGCTGAATTTCGACTAATTGTTTGTCAACTCATTCGTGCGATCACTGAGTAGTGATCATTCTACCCGATAATCATGCTTGATGCAGTATCTTTCAGGGATTATAGGCTTGACTTATTCTTTCTATTTAGCGAGCAAGTACACTGGCTTGGAACTCCTTATTTCCTGGTATTTTCTACGGCGTTGTGGCGCGGGCACTCAGTTATGGTATCCTATTGGGCAAATTCGTCGGGCTATTTCTAAAACGCCTTCTGTGAGAATAACCGTGAAACCTTTGATCGCTCTGCTTATCGCTTCCAGCTTGCTGTGCAGCCCGAGTCTGATTGCTGCGGATAGACCCAACATTCTTTTTATTTTCTCGGACGATCATGCTCAGCACGCTATCTCTGCTTACGGCTCTAAAGTGAACCAGACTCCGCATCTGGATCGACTGGCTAGCCAAGGCGCTCGCTTTACTAACAGTTTTGTCACCAATTCCATTTGCACGCCAAGCCGAGCGACTTTGCTGACTGGACAATATTCACATCGCAATGGCGTTCCAGTATTCAATCGCTTTGATGGCGACCGCGATCACGTGGCCAAACGTCTGCAGGCGGGTGGATATCACACTGGCATCATCGGCAAGTGGCATCTGGGTAGTGACCCGACTGGATTTGATCGCTGGATCGTTCTGCCTGGTCAAGGAGCCTATTGGAATCCACAATTCTTAACGCCTGACAAGCAGAAATTAAGCATCCAGGGACACTGCACCGATATCACCACAGATCTTGGCATCGAATGGCTCAGGACGCGCCCTCAGGATCGGCCGTTTTTCTTAATGTTACATCAGAAGGCACCTCATCGAGGCTGGGAGCCCGCCCAGCGACATATCGAAATGTTTAAGAACCAGATCATTCCTGAACCTGAAACTCTTTGGGACAACTACGACACTCGACCAACCGCTCTGCCAATCAACCAACAGACAATCGCTAACGATCTGACACGCCGTGATCTGAAGCTTACGCCGCCAGCAAGCCTAAAAGGCCAAGCCCTGCAGAAATGGCTCAATCATAAGCCGATGGAACTTCAGATCGATGGCAAGCTGCTAGTCGGTAAGGAACTGGTGCAGTGGAAGTATCAGAAATACATGCGAGACTACCTGGGCTGTGTGCAGGGAGTCGATGATGGCGTTGGTAAAGTGCTGGACTATCTTGACGAAACGGGACTGTCGAACAACACGATCGTCATCTATTCCGCTGATAATGGATGGTACTTGGGCGATTTGGGCCTATACGACAAACGTTTTATGTATGAACCGGGGCTGCATGTGCCACTGATCGTGCGAGGCCCTGGAGTGAAACAAGGCAGTGTCCCCGATGGGTTCGTGGCCAATATCGACATGGCACCAACCTTTTTGGAATTAGCCGGCATGCCCGTGCCAGAATACATGCAGGGCCGGTCGATCGCGCCGCTATTGCGAGGCGAAACACCTAAAGACTGGCGGCCCTCTGTCTACTACCGCTACTATCAAGCCCCCGGACATCACACCGCGGCAGCTCACCTGGGCGTGCGCACAGCGACTCACAAGCTAATACACTTTTGGAAACAAGATGCTTATGAGCTGTTCGATTTGACGGCCGACCCCAACGAGCAGCACAACCTGTTGCACTCGCCTGACGAAGCAAAGCAACCAGCCGTGGCTGCCAAGTTCGCCGAATTGAAGTCGGAGCTAGCTCGACTGCAGATTCAGTACGACGATACGAACCATCTTTACGCCAATCCGGCATCTTGGCCTACGGGAGGTACCGATGGCCCCTGGGATGCCTATGTTGCAACTGGCGAAAAAACCGTTGCCCAGGCCATTCAGGCTACAGTGACTCAATAACTCTTCAATCAATTGACAACTCTGGAATTCATAACATTTCAGCCGTCTGAAGTAGCCCTACGCCAATCGTTACAGACGTGATGTTCGTTATCATTCAATTCTCCCGATTCCGCGAAAAGTCTTGCTAGTGTTGCGTCGTAAATTCCGAAGATAGAGATCAGCACTTTGAGAGCCTGCCCTAGAACCATCTCAAACGCTGCGGGGAGAAAGTACGTTGAGGGCAGCCGTGAATGGGAGTTTTCTCAAGCTTTGCAAAGGTATTAGGAATTTCGGACACGGCAGGATGAAGCTATCAACAGTTGGGTACGCACTTCTTTTGCCGACTTTGTTTATTTACTGGGATTCTTCGACCTTAGGCTCAGAATCATCTGAATCGGTTTCAACGACCGATGCTGTGTTGACTCGCGGTGACGGGGGCTGCTGCAACGAACTTCAAGTTTGGATGGTAAGTTCTCGCTGCGCTCCGCGTTGTGAAGGCTTGGAGCAAGGATTTCACGAACTAAGTTTTCTGCAATACGATGCCTGCGACCATTGTTTTGTTGCAAGTGACCTGACTTCATTGCTGACGGTGCAAGCCAATCTACCAACGTTGCTTTTCGTTCATGGCAACTCGCTCAATCACCAAGAAGCGGGCGAATCCTGTTGCAGCTTGTACCGGCGGATCAAGTGCTGCGATGGCCCCAAAATGCTAATCTTTTGGTCTTGGCCTGCCGAGACCGTTCACACGCGATCCTTGTTACGACCCATTCAACTGGTTCGGGACAATGCGCGAGTCAAATATAATTACGCTGAAAGACAGGGCTATTATGTGGCCCGATTGACTCAATTGATGAGCACCCAACAGCCACTCACATTGGGCGGCCACAGTTTTGGTGGACTGGTTGCGATTAGCACTCTGCATCTGCTAGCTGGTGGGCAACTGCCAGGTACCTGTTTGCCGGAATTGGAATCGAAACAGCAGCCATGCGATCATCTCAGGGCCGCCATTATCGCGGGTGCCTTGGACTATGATGCAGTGTATCCAGGTGGCCGCTACGATCGAGCGCTGCATTGCGTAGGCAAATTCTACACCACATTCAACCATTGTGATGTGATCTTGAAACGCTGGCCCATCCACTCCTGTCGTGGGCAAGAAGCTTTGGGGCTGGTTGGACTGTGCCCAAGCCGACTTGGCGAAAACGCATCAAAGATCATCCAAGATCACGTCACCTGCGACGTACGCAATTCACACTACATGGCCGAACATCTGGCCTGTCCGCGAATCGTCCAGGCTATCTGCTCGTTGAGCCAGCCGAATTTTTTGTTAGAAACAACTTGCGAGTAGATTGAATCAGCACAACGACAATTGCACCCAACACGATTGCAAATAGTAGAGCCAGAGTAGCTTCCAGCAACCAGTTGAGCGTTCCAGAAAGCGCTAGGCCCTCCAGGAAGTGTTGCGTGGGATGGTGCAAGGCTGGCACGCTGTGAATAATAATGCCACCGCCTACCCAAAGCATGGCAGCCGTACCCACAACGCTCAGTACGCTAAGTAACACCGGCATACCAGCGATCATCGCTCGGCCAAGGCGCTGTAGAGCAGGGGGGTTGCGCTCGCCGGCCAGCCGCATCCCCAAGTCGTCAGCCTTAAGGATTAAAGCTACCGTTCCGTACACACCAGCCGTGATTGCTATGGCGACGACAAACAAGGCGACGACACGCGTCACCCAATCGTCGGCTCGTAGCACTCCATAGGCGATCGCCATGATCTCTGCAGATAGGATAAAGTCCGTGCGGATGGCTCCAGCCGTTCGCAGGTCTTCCAGCTCCTGAGCTGTCATTGGATGCGCTAGCTTCTCCACCGAATTGTCAGCCGGGTGTAAGTAGCTGTGAACAGCGTGGTGCAGTTTCTCGTAACCTTCGTAGCACAGGAACAGTCCACCCAGTGCCAGCAGCGGATTGATAGCCCAAGGTGCCAGCGATCCCAGCAGCAACATGGCTGGCATCAAAATCAGCAACTTGTTTCTAAGTGACCCTTTGGCGATCTTCCAAACGATCGGCAACTCACGCGCCGGAGACAGACCAACGACGTACTTGGGAGTGACCGCTGTGTCGTCAATAACCACTCCAGCCGCTTGGCTACTGGCTTTGACCGCTCCTGCCGCAATATCGTCGATGGAAGCCGCTGTCGTCTTAACTATCGCAGCAACGTCGTCCAGTAACGCCAACAGTCCACTACTCATAGGGAATTACCTTCTTTTCAAACGAGTTGATTAGCGTCCACGGTGCAATTGGATCGACTCAAAGTCTCTGAACGCGATAACAACTAAAATAGAAGGATAGAACGTACCTGCAAAGAGGATTACCGTAAGAACAACGCAAAGTCGGACAAAGAAACTACAAACCGTATCACCGATATTTGCCGACTGCACTCACCCTACAGCGGCTTCCACCCTGAGCGACTCCAGTGGAACGTTTGGAAACTTCCGTCGGCGTAAATTCTCACTTGAGTCGCTCCGTGGCTGAATGTGGTGGCTTGACGCGGAACCGAAGCATATTTTTCTGTGACTGCGGGCTGTATTGTTCGCTGACCGCCGCTGATCGCAACAAATTCGGGCTGACACCATTGTACGAGAGGTTCGGGATCATGCGATAAACTTCCATGGTGCGGTGCCATGATGATCTGGCAGTTCCTGGGTGGCAAATCGCACAGCTTCTGGAGCCCGGTGCCTTCGATGTCTCCTGGTAGAAGTAGGTGAACACCGGAAAAACTTATCTCCAGACATAAGCTGTGTGCATTATCCGATTCGGCCTGTAATCCAGACTCCGGGTGTAACACCTGGGCTAGTACTCCACCAGACAGTTCTAGCCGCGTTCCAGCATTCCATTCCAGCATGGGAATGGAGTGTCCCCTGAGCGTCCTGGATATCCTGTGCGCACCAGAGGAACTGTCCTCCCAAAACTGCTTGGTGGAAGCAACTTGGCCTACTGAAAATCGCTTCACCAGACCCACTACGGCGTTGTAGTGATCGGAATCGGCATGTGAAATGATCAACGTGTCGATCCGAGCAGTAGGCAATTGCCACAAAACTTCTGCGATGGATTGATGGCTGCGAAGATCATCTCCCAGACTGCCCGCGTCGTACAGCCATACACGACCATCAGGCAGCTCCATCACCACGCTTGTTCCATGGCCCACATCGACGAAGGTGCATCTGAGTTCCGGATCGACTTTGGCTACGCTAGCTGGCCAGCCCAACATTCCGCGTGGACCTGGGATATACCAACAGATACCGATCAGCAACCAAATGAGTAGCAACACCGCCAAAACATGCTTCCGTCTTGTTGTGAACAGCAATAGCCAAAACAAGCAGACTGCATAGAACGTGGCGCTCCACCATAACGGTGGCGAAGGCAGCCACCAATGCCCAAGCGGCAACCAACTAGACAAGTCGACCAAACTACTGATTAGTCCTAGACTGCCACCAGCGATCTGTCCTGCCAGCCAACCGATGGGTGGAATCCATCCCAACAAACCGGTGACCATACCTGACAAGAGTCCGATCATCAGCGGAATTGCCAGAACGATGTTCAGAGGCACCGCGACTGGTGAAACAACATGGAAGTGGTGCCATATTAAGGGCGTAGTGATCAACCATACCCAAAAACTGATCCTTGCCCCCGCAAGCAACGAACGTCCTGCAGCTAGCAGCCTTCGTCTCCAACCGCTCATTTCTGATTCCATTAGCTCCTGCAAGGCTGACGAGCCGTGGCGCGACGAATCACGTGACGAATTCACGATGCTGATAGTGATCACCGCAAGGAACGACAACTGCACACCAACGTGCTGCATGTTGTGAGGGCTGGATACCAACAGTAGCCAGGCAGCCAGGCTGAGCAGATTGGTGATGCGTGCCCTGAGCCCCCAATAGTGAGCGTAGGCAAAGCAGGTGACCAAAATGACAGCTCGCAGCACGGGTGGATTGCCACCAGCCAGTCCAGCGTAAAAACCACAAGCTACCACCACCAGGATTAAAACGCCCAGTGGTCGAACGGATAGCAACGCACATAATACATACAAGGCCGCCGCTACCATTTCGACATGCATCCCGCTGATGGCCAGCATGTGCAATGTACCTGTTGCCATCAATTGCTGTTGGTCCTGCCAGTCCACTTGACTGCGCTGCCCAAACACAAGCGCTGATGCCAGCGGAGCCTGTCCCCAGCTCACGTAACGATGAATCAATCGATCGACAGCCCGAACCGCCCAGCCTCTTACTCTGCTTAGCAAGTAGGGACCAAACCACCGCGAATCGATGCTCTGGATCTGATTGGCAGACTTGGCATGGACACTGACAAGAATCCCATCCAATTGGGAACGAGCAGCAAAATCATACATGCCTGGATTGGTGGGCGGCTGGATGGATCGCAATTCACCAAAAACTTGAATAAAATCCCCCGGCAGTAACCTATCGATTCGGCCCACCACTAACAGCTTGGATCGACTGTTGATCGATGTCCACTGATCCGATTGCCTAATCGATTGCCAGTCGACTATCCAACTCGTAGCCCAAGGTTCCGATTCCCGTTGATCAGGGCGAAAATTGGTATTGGGCTTCCACTCTGCAGGTGCGGCGACAATACCGCGAAGAGCGATCGGCTGCCCCTGACGGCTCGCTAGCGTTGACAGGCTGTCGCCAGTCATAGGCGCATGAAGCAACGTAAACCAAAAGGCTGTCAGCGTGGCACCAAGCAGCGCTAAACTGGACGACAGAGGGCGCGACCGTTGCTGAAAGGCCATTGCAGCTATCAACGCTAGTGCAATGACCGGTAACAACGGCCAGTTGGCACGCTGAGAATCAACCCATAACAGTTTGGCAAAAGTGATGCCCAGCATCCAGGACAGCACCAGCCACAAAAAAGGATATCGGTACAAGACCAACGCAAAGCCAGGTTTTTCTTGCTGAGCACCAGTGGCGACTGGCAACGAATCACTCACTTCTGATTTTGTCACAACATCGGGCGCTGTAGATTCCATGCGACTTGCCTGTGCGACGGAAAGTACTCCAAGCGATTCTTCTATTGAACGACACTCAAGTGGACACTCAACTTCGCGAACCTAATTCTACGCCGACAAATTTTTGGAAACGTCGGTACGGTAAGCGGATAAAGCCGGAATGATGCCTGCCAGAATTCCCAACAGAATTAGGCCGGGAATCAATACCAACTCTTGCCACGATATCGTATTGAACAAACCTACCTGCAACCCGGTCTGTTCTTCCACAAAACCGCTACACGCCATTCCAAGCAAATGGCCGGTCAGCCAGCCCAGCGAACCACCCACAGCAGCGATCATCACCGATTCGATCAATACGACAAACATGATCACACCTCGTCTGGCCCCAAGAGCCCTCATGACTGCGATGTCGCGCCGACGTTCGTTCATGGAATTGTAAATGCTCACCAGAATCGCCACCGCACTAACCAGGCAAACCAAAACCGTTAAAGTTAGTAGAACATTACGAATTGGACTCACAAAGATCTGGAGCAATCCGGCGATTTCGGAAAGCGGCGAGACGGCCTGAGTATTCAGCCGTTTGTTGATGGTCCACATCAAGTTCACTGCAAACATCGGCTCGCCCGTCTTTACCAGAATAGCGGTCAAGTCTCGCTGATGCAGTGGCAACCGTTCGGGTTGATCGTCACCGGAGAGTCTATCGACCTGCACCTTTTTGTCGTCCGGATTGGCCAGATCCGGCGCGACTCGAGCGTGATTGTCCATCAGATAGAAACCCTCGATATTGATGAACGCTGCGCGATCATTGGGAGTTCCTGTGGGTTCCAAGATCCCCACAATCTTGTATTTCTCACCGTGACCTTCACCTTCAGGGTCACCATGAGTTGTCTGTAAGAAATCGCCCACCTTGCGATTCATGGCTCTGGCCACCTGCGATCCCAACACGGCTTCGAAGAAGCCATTCTCTTTGGAGCAGTCTTCAAAGTTTCGCCCCTCGCGAAATTGATACTCCTTGTCACCCATTGGACCGTGTCTCAGCTTGTCAAAGAATTCAGGGGTCGTTCCAACCACTCGAAAAGGACCGAAATAGTCGCCCAAACAGATTGGAATGGCAAAGCCTTTGCCGGAAGTGTAGGCGCTAAACAGCCCTTCCCGTTCAGGCTCGGCAACTCGTCCACCGATTCGCTGGATCTCTTTTCGTCGACCTTCTTTGCCCGGAATCAGTTCCAAGTACTCTTCGTAGGGCACCACTTCGATGGGCCTGCTTAAATAGAACACCGAGTTCAATGTCAATTGCAGCGAACCACCTTTGGAGCCTACAATCAGATTGTATCCCACATTACTGTTGCGGTCGAAGGACTCGGTGACCAGCCAGCTAATGCTTAGGACGATTACGACCATGGCTACACCCAGAGCCATGCTAAGCATCGTCAAGAACGAAGCTAATCCGCGCTGTTGCAGATTTCGATACGCGATAACAAACAGATTCACTAAAAACTTCCTCTACGCAATGGCATTTGCTTGGCACACCTGATTGATCTTTTCCAACCGTTCCACTCGGTCAAATTGTTCGGCAACTTGCATCGAATGAGTTACTAGTAACAAAGCGATATTCTCCTGACGACAACACTCGCGAATCAGATCGACAATTTTCTGTTGATTGGCCGGGTCGATATTGGCAGTGGGTTCATCGGCCAGCAGCAATCTTGGACGGTTGGCCAGCGCACGAGCCACCGCCACTCGTTGCTGCTGTCCAACGGACAGTGCCGACGGCTTATGTCGAGCGCGATCGGCCAAACCAACTCGATCCAGCAACTCTTTGGCTCGATTCAAATCATGCTTGCCGCTTCCAAAGGTCATTCCAAGACGGATGTTTTCCAAGGCGGTGAAGCCAGGCAATAGATTAAAAGTCTGAAAAACGTACCCAAGCTTGGCTGCGCGCACTCGGTCGCGACCTTGTTCACTTAACTTGGTAATATCGATCGCATCGATCGATATCGTGCCAGAGTCCACCGACAACAAACCAGCGATCGCATGTAACAAGGTAGACTTGCCAACTCCGCTCTCACCAAGCAGCACTACCTGCCTGCCAGCGGCAATCGAAAAATCAGGAATGTCCAACACAGGCAACTGCCCTCCTTCGGGCAGCCGGAACGTCTTTTTTAGATTTTGAATTGTAAGCATGGCAAAAGTTGTCTTGATAAAAAGGAAAGATGTGGCTCTGCAATCGTTCTGCGGCTACTGGAAAACGCTCGATATCATCTTGGCTGTGATAGTTCAGGTCTCCAACAGCGACTGATTTAAGACTGATGCACAGTCCGCTTGTCCGACGCTGCTAGTGACGACGCCGCAGGGCTCGCTGCATATCACGAGTCGCATCAGCATTTTTCATTTTTTCACGTTTGTCATGCAGCTTTAGTCCTTTGCACAGTGCCAGCTCGCATTTGGCGATCCCACGATCACTAAAGTAGACTCGCAAAGGAACTAGAGTCAGACCTTTTTCTTTGGCTTTCTTGATAAACCGAGACATTTCTCGTTTGTGAACCAGCAGTTGTCGCTGTCGTTTGGGCTCATGATTCCAGACTGACGCTTGAGGGTATTCGGCGATGTTGCAGCCCATCAGCCATAATGTTTCCCCTTTTACACGTCCGTAAGCTTCGTCTAATTGGCACTTGCCATCTCGCAAGCTTTTCACTTCGCTGCCGCGCAAGATCATGCCACATTCGACCGCCTCCAAAATCTGATAACTATGGCTGACGCGTCGGTTTTGACTGAGCAGCTTGATGGTGGGCTGATCCTTGCTCTTGGACGCTTGAGCACCTTTGGCGGGCACCGCAGTCGTCGGCTTGGGTTTATTTTTCTTGCTCAACACTCTTACTTTCGGCTTAATGTGATAGACTACAATCTAATCAATATACCTGTTTTTCCAAGAAGCGGTTCATTCCCCAAAGCACATGAACGGCTAATTCTCCAATTGCAAGAATTACGATGTGCTGGCATTCCAGATTTTGGCTTAGCTATTGTTGCAAATTCGCGCTTATCGGCGTGTTCATTTGCGGCACCGTAGCTGACGAGAACTCTGGATCGGCCGATCAAGCGGCACCAGATCCAACTTCGACTAAGGTCAATTCGCACGGCCAGTCTCTCGTCGAATCGTTGATTGAGCAGCTAGGCTCGCCTTCGTTTTCAACCAGGCGTCAGGCTGTTACCAGTTTGTGGCAGCTTGGCAGCCTAGCGGAAGAACGCGTCAAGCAAGCGCAGCGGTCAACGGACAAGCAAGTGGCCGAACTAGCCAGGCAAGTTGGCATTCTGATCAAGGTCAGTGGACAAGTTGCTGACATCACCTCGGCCCGTGAAGTAGCACAGTTGTTTCTGGATGCCAAAAACGAAAGTTTGGTTGAGCTGGCAACTCGCGGTTATTGGCCACTCGCTCGGGCTTTCCTGGAAGAACATGGGGCCTACACGTCTAAAATTCAGGAGACTTTTTTTCAACAAGGCGAATCACGGCAGTTGATTCAGTTGTTGGTTCATCTTGCTGAAATGCAGGGGAGCGTGGATCTTGCTTGGCAAGTTGTGTCACGTGTGGTGCCCGACGGACAGGCTGCCTCGCGAGCAGCTAAATT
>DAIRSD010000060.1:0-14823 GCA_036804625.1 Aureliella sp.
CGCGATACCGGCCACGACCCGAGCTTGATCATGGTCCACCTGACCAGAATTGCTCCAAACCTGTCCCTCTGGACTTGTAAAATAGGCGGAGAAGGTGCGGTGTCCGGGGCCAGGCCGCTCACCAATCACGTGAATGATCGCGCGACGCCCAGACAATCCCCCAAAAAGCACCTGACCAATCTGATAACCCGCTCGAACTCGACCATAACGAACGACAATCGTTTCCGGAGCTACGCGGTGGCCTTGATCTTGCAGTTGCTGGCGCAGCCGCTCCAGGAAGGCATTCAGTTGATCCGGCTCCATCAGCGCAAGGGCATTTAATCCGTCGGAAACTACGATCTGAACATCGTAGCGGCTATCGTACCGCTCACGCATTCCAGTCAATACGTGAAGCGACGCATCGTTTAACTGCTCGCCTGAGGCTGGTCGCAAAATGTAGTTTTCGCGGCTGGTCGATCGACTGCTAACGACAACGGCTTGTGGGATTCCAGCAAGAAACTCGTCACTCAGTTCTGCCCAAAGGCTCGCTTTGGCATCGTCGTAGATATGTTGAATCTGACTCGCCAGTTCCGGTTTCAGTTCATAAGGTTTCCGATCGTAACCGCTGGACAGGAAAACGCCGCGATTGCCAACCTGCTGCATCATCTGCTGACCTTCTTGAATGATCTGCTGATCGGTTCGATTGTCCTGCGCGCGACGTCGATATTGTAAATAGACCCACAACGGATCTCCGAAATGCCCAGTGGGCTTACCGTCTTGATCGCTCACACCCAACTGCTGAAAAAATTGCCACATTCGATCGTTGACTCGGCAGTTATGTCGTTCGCGCAGTCGTACGTGATCCTGAAAGCCAGTTGTCAAATAGCCCAGCATGGGGTCCACTTTGGTAGGCAGCGCCATCAAATAAGCTGGGCAGGCCGGTACCAGTTGCTCCAAGCACCAATCCAGGTCCTGCATGCTGATATCCATGTGCAAGGTAGCACAGACATCCAGCCCAAGACACAATCCGTGAAGCTTGCCCATCACGATGTCTTCCAAGCAGCATCGCACAAGCTGCTCCTTGGTGCGAAATACTTCGGGGCCAATAAAGCCGGCGACGTCGTTCACATGGACCCAAGGCTGACCAGGCCAAGCGTTTGCGCGAGCATATTGTTGGCTCAGTAATCGCGCTAATCCGTATTTGCGAGATTCATGCAAGTCCATGTCATAGCCGTGATCGTGGCCATTGGTGAAATCCGCCCCCTGTCCAGTTTCGAAGTACAAGCCAAACGGTCCGCCCTTGGTCTTCGCGTATTCAATCAACTGTTCTACGGTGATGTCAAAGGTAGCGTTAGCCGAGTCGCTACCGGCGATACTCTGGAACCACACCGCCGTGCTGCCAGGTTGCTCACGTTCCACTTGTGCTTGAACATGGATATGAGCCAAGACACAATGCGGCAAAATATCCTGTAGATCAAAAGTGTGCAGAATGTCTTGTAGAGTTTGCTGGACGACCAGTACCGACTGCGGCTCACTGGACACCGGATTGGTTCCCAGCACGACATCGCCCACCGCATAAGCAAACCCGTTAAAAACTTGCCAACGAATATCATCGGGATGATCGGTTGGTGAGTTGGGTTGAATGCGAGCGCCCAGATATCCTCTCGCACCGATTTGGCTGCCGGGAAGCGGATTAAACACCTTTTCACCGACAGCAATCAACTCATGGTTGCTCATCAGCTTCACTAGGCAGCCGATCACATCGCTGGACAGGCCCGGCATGATGCGTTTGATCTCGGGCTCGGGTTGCCCGAGTACAAATCGCTTCAGTTCGACCAGCGTCCAGGGGGAGATTTCTTCAGCCACGGCTGCATCCAAACTGGAACGCAGAGCTTGATACAGGAAGTCCTGTAACGGTGGATGCAGGTTGATGTCTGATAGCCGAGTGTTCTGCAGGAGGCTGCGAGCCAGGGCCCGCTGCTGATCGTCACTAGCCGCCACGCCAACGATTTGATCACCTTCCTTGAATTCGTTGGCCGCACCCAACAGCCGCTTGTAAAGTCGATCGTCCCACGCACCTTCGACACGCTGTATGTACTCGATCAATCCTTCGGCGGGGTGAGCAGGAGGCAGGGTGGCGGCTGAGGTGGCGGCCTGATCAGCGGTACTGGAATGCGAGACCAGACTGGCACCGGCATAGCCAGCCATCGCAGCGGTCTTGACAAACTTTCGCCGAGAGAAAAACGCCACTCGCGATATCCCCGCCACTTAAAGAAATCTCAAAAATACGCCAGGAAACCTCGATCGGAAAATACTGTCTGGCTGTGCTGCGTGGGCAAGCTAAACGTCATCTTTTTGCCTTGGCGAACAGCTCGTTGACAAAGCCCCAGTTCACCACGTTCCACCAAGCCGTCACGTAATTGGCTCGCAGGTTCTGGTACTTCAGGTAATAAGCATGCTCCCAAACATCGACACCTAGCAGTGGCGACATACCTTTGGAAACAGGCGTATCCTGATTGGCCGTCGCCACGATTTCCAATTTGCCGTTGGAAGCAACCAGCCAAGCCCAGCCGCTGCCAAACTGCCCTGTTGCCGCTGCTGCAAACGCCTGTTGAAATTTTTCAAAGCCGCCGAAAGTCGATTCGATCGCCTTGCCAATTTGACCGCGATCCTGCTTCCCGCCGTTGGGAGCCATCATCTTCCAAAAGAGAGTGTGATTCAGATGTCCGCCGCCATTATTGCGCACCGTCGTTCGAATCGACTCGGGAACGCTGTCCAGATTGGCCAGCAGTTCTTCGATCGGCTTGGATTGAAGCTGGGCGTGATCGGCCAGCGCCTTGTTCAAATTGTTGATATAAGCTTGATGGTGTTTACCATGGTGGATCTCCATCGTCTGAGCGTCGATGTGTGGTTCCAAAGCATCTATAGCGTAATCCAACTGAGGCAAAGTAGCTTCGGAAGCCGAGGCTGACTGGCCGGTGGAAGCCAACAGCGCTGCCGCACCGGCAACTCCCACGCTCGAAAGTAAATCACGTCGATTCAGGCCCATTGTATTTCTCCGTCGTTAAAGGATTCGAGTTAAAGGATCGTTGGCAAAATGCTGTCGTACAACCTATCAGCCGGAATGCGTTAGCACCCGTTGTTCACGGCAAACGGACGCTAACGAAAGCATCCGACTTCATCCCCACAATTTGCATAAGATGGCCTATCGGACCCCGGCCAGCCTTTGACCGCGTCCAATCTTTGCCCTCTTAAACCGACAGGCTATATTGCCGAACTGTGACTTAGTTTGGAACGCACCGTAAAAGAGCTTAACCTTACTTCTCGTCTGATGGAAGATAACGTGAGAGGTGTATTGAAATCGCCCGTATGGGGGGGCGTGGCTTTCTTGGCAATTGTAACTTGAAGGGTGACTTTAAGTATTCCTTCGACTATACTGGTCAGTCGAACTTTCGCGGGTTATGCTTTCAAGGCGTCCACAAATCTTTTGATTGGTGACAACATGAAGTCGTGTCCCATGAGAGTTCTTATTGCGTCAACTTGGTTGATATATCTGTGTTTCATTTCTATTGGGAGGATAAGTATGAAGAAGTCGTTTAGTTTTGTCGCCTGCTTTGCGATAGTGACCGGCCTGATTTCGGTCGCTCAAGCAGCGATTACTCTGCAGCCAATGTCTACGTTTGGCGGCGGAGATGGTTGGCAATCCCCTACGGAGGCTGGCGGCACGTTGGCTGTGACAAATCAAGTGCGATCGATGGGCTTCGACCCCTCGACAGGCACGCTGATAATTCCGTCCGGTGCCAATACTATCCAAAGGATCAATGGTTCCACTGGTGCGTACCAGGGTGCAACGTTCAATAACACGGGTGTCAGTGGTGGCGCTATTTGGCTCAACACGGTGACGGCAACTTCTGATGGCGTCATCTATGCGGCAAACCTGACCACGAACACGACTACCTCTCCTTTCAAAGTTTATCGTTGGACTGCGGATAACGTGGCACCGACGGTTTCATACACAGGTAATGGTGGTGTGGCCGGCGTTCGAATGGGCGATGACATTGCGGTCACCGGTGCGGACTCTGGAGGGTTGCTCGGATTCGGATACGGCGTTATAAATGGCTTTGGAATCATCACCACGGGTGCCGCTGGCACAGCGACTGGTGTGACTTTCGGTTCCCCATCGACTCCAGCGGTCGGCGCGTTCCGACTGGGCATGGCGTTCACATCACCCACATCCGTTATTGGAACCCAAAACTCTGCACTTCTGCCCGTTGCCTCGTTTTCCGGTTCGACGGCCACACTTTTGTCGAACAACACACTGCCACTGGGCGGTTCTCAACGAGGTGTTGGCTATGCGGTTGTTGGTGGAACGCCCCTTTTTGCTACGATCGACACCGGCAACAACACTGTAAGACTTTACAATGCAACGAACCTAGCCTCGCCCGTGTTGTTGGATACCAAGAATCTGACCACTGGTTCGCCGGTAACCAATACAAACGGAACCGCTCAGGTCGTGTTTGGAACCCTGAATGGTCAAGCTGTTTTGTATGCACTGAACTCCAATAATGGTATTCAGGCCTTCAACGTGGTGCCGGAACCAGGAGCCGGTTTGTTGGCATTAGTTGCTGGTGTTGCAGCTTGTGTCCGCCGACGACGCAAATAGGCTTTGCCGACCCAAGCTAGCCTTTTAGTTCAGTGGATGGACTGACGACTAGCTGTGTCAGAGAAGAAATCATAGCTAGCCAGACAATCATTTGTGGGTTGTCTGGCTTTTTTTGTAGATCGCCTGAACACTTTTTATTTTATCGGCAATGTGCGAAACGCCAGTGATCTACCGGCCGGTTCCATGGCTTTATCTCGTTCTTCTACTTCGTCAGACGACGGCAAAGTGATCATGCCTGACAACTGGCCAGCGTCGTTGATCGCATAGACCATGCTAAATGGATCAGTGCTAAGATTCAGCGGCTGGATATTTCCATTCACGTTCCAGCGGCAGGCCTTGGGGCCGCCCTCTGGTCCAGGGGGGCCGTCACTCCAGCCAACGATCGTACCTTGGGAATCGATGTCACGCGCCTCGCCTGAATGATCCCCAGGAAGTAGATCGAGCACATGAAGCTCACCGGTCGGCGATACATAACAGGGTTGGCGGCCTCTCTTACCCAAATTGGAACCGACGATTTGACCCGAATTGTTTAGTCCACGTACATAAAGTTGTTCAGCGGTAAGCTGCTGTGGGTGCCAAAGGCCATCGCGATATCGCCAAACCATCAAAGCGCTATCGATCGATCCATCCGGAAGAATGGCCTGAGTGCAGCAACCAGCGGCGATCTTTCCATCGGGCGAGATCAGAAGAGTGCTGGACATCAGATAAGGGTTGTAATCAAAATGAGTGGTCAGCACCGTTACTTCCCAAGCTTGGGGCTGCTCCCGCCACTGCCACACCACCGGTCGCAAACGCTCGAGACCGGTGCTGTAACCGGTGATTCGCGTTCCATCTGCGCTGATATCCTGAGCATGTGAAGCTGAATCATCGTCGGGTAATGGCAAGATTTCAAGTGTCTCAACCAAAGGCTTCCATACGACCGCTCTCAGACTGCCCTCGGGGTGCCCCATAGGGCGACTGGTATAACCTACGACGACATCATTATCACTGATGGCACAGGCTTCCACATTGGTGAAATCCTTCGGCACTGGCATGTCTGCGGATTGGTCCGCTTTGCAAAAAAAGGAGAGGCTGCGCAGGATGGTTTTGTTGGCATTGGCCACTTCGCGACTGCCAATCATCGCTCCCTGAGCATTGATGGCGGTTGCTTGGGACATTGTTAGGGAATTTTGCAGTATTTCGATCCGGTGGCCTTCATGATCAACCTGAGCGATTTCAATCTTTTGCAATTTCGCCGCAGAAGACGCCGGAACTATTTCTGGCAAGACCGCCCATATCCAGCCAGCGATCAAGCCAGCCAGAGGCAATGCTAGCACGGCTTTGGTCCGCAACATAAAAAGATGCTCCTGTCATGAAGGTTATATCAAGCGACAGGCAACGTGGATCTGCCTTGAATCGCCCAGCTACATTACGTATTCTCTCAGAACAAGTGCTTTCTGTCGACAGCGTGGATAACCGGCCTTAAGCAAGTACCGGATGGCGCGTTGGCTCTTACGTTCCTCGTAACCCGATCGAGTTTCCCCGATGCGACCCAGCACCAGCATTGTACCAAGCAAAGTCTTAATCACCCAGTTGAGTCCTGTTCGCGACATCTTATTGGCATTGCCCTTGGCCGTAGATATCAAGCGGCTGTGGCCAACAGCGCAAGTTAGCTGGCTGATCGAGTGTGATTGTCAAGGATTGTTGGAACGGCACCCCTGTGTCGACGAAGTGATCCGTATTGATCGCGGGTGGTTGCGACGACCATCGGGATGGAAAAAGATGCGCCAGCAGATTCGCGAGCGACAGTTTGATGTGGCTTTTGATCCTCAGGGACTGACCAAAAGCGCGCTCTTAGGCAAGATTTCTGGCGCCAGCACACGCCTTGGATTCGACTCAAGTCGCGGTCGTGAACTGGCTCCCTGGGTGGCCACTCGACGCATTCATGTAACGGCTAGGCATCAGGTCGATATGATTCGCCAATTGTTGTCGCCTTGGAAAGAAGTAGTTACTGGCGCGGGTGATTTTGCCATGCCGAAGCTGCCTGAGCTTCACGAGAAGGTTGATCGAATCTTGCAGTCTAGTGCAGTCAATCCAAGCGTTCCGTGGTTCGCGATTCACGCAGGAGCGGTTTGGCCAACTTCCGTTTGGCCAGCCGAGCGACTGGGGCATGTGGCGCGTCACCTGTTCGAAGAGCATAACTTGCGATCGGTCGTCTTGTGGCTGAGCGAAGACGAACGATTGCTTGCCAAAGTGGTGGCTGAAGCAAGCCAAGGCGCCGCGAAGATCATTGATTGCGGCGACCTGCAAACTGCGATGGAGCTACTACGCCGTCCGATCTTCTTGTTGTCTGGCGATTCTGAAATGCTTCAGTTGGCAAGTGCCGTAAAGACTCCTTGCTTGAGTCTCCATGGCCCCACTTGGGCCGACGAAATCGGACCGTACAACAATGCAGGCTGCGCGATTCAAAGTCCGCTTCCAAACCTCTCAAAGCGCATGGTACGACGCGGCCCCAATACGGCGATGCAGGCTATTGAACTAGAGGAGGTGCTCTATCATGCGCAGCGCCTAGTCACTCGCCTGCTCGGGCAAAGCGCTCATGCGCCTGCTGCCTAGAGCCTAGTCTGCTACGCCTTGCTCTTGGGCCAGAAATTTAGCCAAGATCCCGAGCTAGTCGTGGATGCGGCCTGGGCTGCTGCATCAGGCACCGGTTGCTGGCCGTCGCTTTCCAAGAGGTCAGCCAAGCCTTTGATGGCAATTGTCACGGGTGCCTTAGGCGACTGCTCCAGTAGCGGGATGCCGTTATTGCGAACTTCCACCATCGTGCGATAGTCGTTGGGGATCTGAAAAAAGATGTCGCGGCCAATGGTCTCGCGTGCTTTTTTCAGTTTGATTTGTCCACTCTCCAATCCGACGCGATTGACGATAATCTTGGTCTTTTCGGCCAATCCATCGATTTGATCAAACGACATTTGCAACCGCACCAAGTTTCTTAGGCAAGGCAGGTACAACTGAACAACCACCAGCACATCGGTAGCAAATTCGAATGCCGCTTGGTCCAGATCGGTAAACGCCTTGGATGTGTCAACCAGTATGTGTGTGAAAGTCGCCTTCAAGAGTCCAAAAACGCGTCGTAAAGACTCGGGTGTGATCATGCTGGCCTCCTGCAACTGAACAGGGCGAGGCAGCAAGTAGAGTCCCGAACGGTGCTTGGTCAGAGATCGCTTGAGCAGTTGGAAGTCTAAGCGAGATACGTTTTGAGTCACATCGATCAGGCTGAATTCTGGAATCGCGTCCAAGAATACATCCGCATCGCCAATCGCCAAATCCAAGTCCACAAGGCAAACCGTGTTTCCTGGATTTGTGGCAAGCATGCAACCCAGGTTGACACCTAAACTGGTACAGCCCACACCGCCTGAAGCGCCACAGATCGAAATCACCTTACTCGTGCGGACCTTGCCGCCTGAACCGCCGAACTTAGCTTGTGCTATTCTGCCCAGCGCAGAATTCATGTCCTCAATACTAACAGGACTGGTCAGAAACTCACGTGCCCCAGCTCGCATGGCCTGAAGAATCAAGCTGCCTTCCGTGCTGCGACTAACGGCCAGTACACAGCAATTGGGCGCGTCGGTGCGCATGCGATTAAGCAGCGTTACGGCACGTTCTGGGTCAGCATCCAAACTGATTACAGCCGCATCGGGAGTCGATTGTTCGACGACGTCAGGAAAAAATTCATAGCGCGAACATTCAGCGTCCAGCCATACCTGATCCATGCCCAGCAACATACGCTTGAGCGCTTCTCGCGAAGTATCGTTTGGGTCCAGCAGTGCTAGTCGAAGTACGCTACTCATATCAATTTGTCAGTTAGAGGCATTTTGCAAACTATCGAACATTGGCTGCTGGCGGTCTAGCAGCAGACTGCTGAGCCGACCATGTTGAATTGACCAGTTGGTTTTCAGCCAGAACGGGGGCATGTGGACCGACGCTCATCGCGGGCGACTGCGATCGTGTTGGCAGGTTGTAGCTCATTCCAGGCATGGCACTGGCAGGCATAGGGCCAGCCTGTTCGATCAGCCCATGGTTGGGACTACAGCCAGGCGCACAATTGCCATTGCCAGTCACCGGTACTTCCATGTAACCCTTGAAGTAGAACTCGCAGTCTGTTGGACTCTCGGTCGAAACACCAGGCACGACTGGGGGAACTTGATGTGGTTCCATCGCGCCAGCATAGTCTGGCGTGACAGTGATCAGCAACTCGACTTCGTTTTGCTCTTCACGCACACGTCGGAAGAACACACCCAGGTAAGGAACCTCGGCAAGTCCTGGCAACCCAGAATTAATCGATTCGGTTCGCACCTGCAAAAGACCGCCCAAAGCCAGAGGCTGTCCAGCATTCAGCTCAACGCCCGTTTCCAGGAATCGACTACGCAGGCCTGGAACTGAGATTCCGGACAGCTCGACGCTACGACTTGGGTCGATTTCGCTAATGTAGGGACGCACTTCCAAGTAGATTCGTCCGTTGCCCAAGACCTTGGCTACATAGTCCAGCCGAGTTCCGAATTCGCGGTACTGAATGGCTACCTGGTTCAGACCAGCGGGCACCAGAATGGGAATTTCTCCACCCACGTTAAAACTGGCTGGTCGACCATCTACGGCTGTCAGCGTGGGACTGGCCAGTACTTTGATCAGATTGTTACGACGCAACGCTTCAATGGCGGTTTGAAATCTGGTTCCGCCGTCTACGATTGAAAACTCAAAGGTCTGATTACCCGAGGGAGCAGCTCCAATTCCGGATCCTGCCAGTACTCCGGCTACGCTTGAAACAATACTGTCGTTTCCGTTAACTAGTGCCCAGTCGACTCCCAGGTTACGCAGTTTGGTTCGTGACACTTCCATGAGCTGCGTGTGCAATTGAATGGTGTGCACACCGGTGACGGTCACACGATTGATCACGGTCGGAAAATACTGCTGTGCAATCAGTGTCAATGTATCGACGTCGGCGGCGCGACTTACATAGCCGTTGACGATGATGCCCTGAGAAATTGGCGTTAGTTCTAAAGTCGCTTGGGGAAAGGTGCGGCGCAAGATGGTTTCCAGCTCGCGGACATCGCCCATGACCATGACTTCGCCCGTAGCCACCGATTCATCCGCCCCAAGAAGGTTGACCTGCGTGACGCCGGTCTTAAGAGCGGAGATCTGCAATCGATTTCCACCTTCAAGCGGAATGGCGTTGATCACTTCCGGGTTTTGGATGCGAACTCGTTTGAACGGTTGTTCGGCAACGATTTCGCGGCTGGTGTTGACGACCATCTCCAGCGACTGTCTATTGCTATTGGGATCAACGGTCAGCGCGGAATTGGTCAAGGTCCACTGGCTGGTAAGATCCTTTTGAGCCAAACAGTGGTCGGTACCGCTGACGGCACCGCACAGACCGGCTAAGGTCGCGATGGTCCACGACCGGATTCTTGCGCCAAGTAGCGCTCGCATGCTAACGACAGCCATCAGTAAACATCCTTGTTTCGATGAAATCTGCAGCTCACAGGCGTCCCTGCCTGATTCGGACTGCAAACCGACCGTCAACGAATAGTGTATTTTGATGTTCTTTTGCTGAGGACGCTATCGTTTGGGCATCAGCATAAAATGCTGGAAGGGACTTCTCGATCAATCGATCATGGGAGCCGCCTTCTCTGGCTTCTTGCTTGACTCGGGGGCCTGGGGGTGAGGACCTTGAGGTGCCGATTGTGAGGGCGCTGCGGTAGCTTCGGCACCCGGCGTACCAGGCGGCGTATTTGGATATGTCGGCGAATAACCGCCATAACCTGAATAAGAACCCCAGGGATTTGTTGGAGGTGCGGAAGTTGGGGGTTTTGGGTCCTCTTTAACTTCGCGAGGCACCTCGTTGCCTGAGTATTGATATCGAGTGACCCCGCCGGGGGTGATGATCAATATTTCGCTCTTGTTTTCCACCGGAGGTACTGGTTCTGGCTTGGCCGGAGCGGCTACTAGACTGGGCGCGGGTTCCTTTTCCTCAGGCTGCTCGCCGTCGGCCAATGGGTCATCGCTATTCTCGCGAGCCCAACTGATGAAGGAATCCCCATCGTCTTCGCCCTCTTTCAGTTCGCCATCGCCCCCCAAGGGACGCAAGTTAAGTTCCAAGCGACCAATGCTATTGGCCAGCATCAATGCTTGGTTTTGACTCTGTTTAATCAGCAATTGAAAGACAGTGTTCTTGCCGCCTTTATTTTCAACTTCGCGGCTGCTATTTCCATTGATCGCAAAAACTTGGACCTTACTGACGACAGTCCGAATCTCTTTTTGTTTCTTGTTCTTGCCAATGTCGAAGATACCGGAAACGTCAACAAAGTCACCCGGCTTGATGTAGTTGTTATCAAAGATGATGTTAAAAAGTGTATGGCCTGCGGGAATTTGAGTCGAAAGGCTGTTGTTCGAGTCGGCGACTTTGGGTTCGATGATCGGTTCGCCAGGAAAAATGCCTTGGCTAGCAAATTTACCATCGATCTGTTCAATCTTGGTAATCGCACCTTGAGGGATCTTCGACTTTGGCCACTTTTCTAACTTGACCTTGTCCGCAGACAACTGACTGGCGGTCTTGATTTCACGCACTGCGACAAGAATTTCGACATGTGCTTCGCCAGCAGGTTTGGCGTCGCTATCCATGATGGTCTTGCTGACTGCGACGGCAGCCACCATACCGCATCCCAAAGCCACTGCTAAAAGAACTAATGATTTACCGCGCATTGCCGAAACTGCCTTTTCCATATTTAGAAGTGCGAGGGCGTCGATTCCATTCGACCGTCCCTGCCTGGCTCGCTATGCCCCAGAAGTCGTTTCTGGGACTAGTATTGAAGTGTCACTCTGCAAGGAACCCGCTTCAATGCTATCATTGGCATTGCGTGTCATCCGTAATGAGTCATTTTTTGTATCGTCAACCATTCCACCTAAATGTCAGCTATTGGCCAGGTAGTAGTATTTACTCAAACGAAAAAGCTTATTGGGCATTGTTATATGCCAGTGGTCGGTTTTGGGCACATAAGGCTGGTACCCATCGATCGACCGCGCAGCTTCATACAACACACCTAATCGTCACGTCGACTAGCTACCAAAAAGAGATTTTGACGAAAATAGGCGGGGAACTTGGTGCAAAGAAACACCCGCAGGGGTCATCCATGGTTTTGAAAACCGCTGCGGGTGCGAAATACAAGGTTTTAGCCAGCAATGATCGGCGATCTGTGGACTGGTCGATCCGATGGGCGGCTTAAATCAATCCGGCAAAGGCAAAGTAGCCGATCGCAGCGATGGTCATTGGGATTCCGTAAGGTAGCAGTCGCATTCGAGGTTTGCGTTCCTGAGAAATCTCGTACAGTTTATCCGCGTTTCGTACCGTTACGATTTCACGAAGGATACTTTGAGCCTGAGCGTAGTGCTTTTGCCATTCACCACTTAATGCGATTTGAATCGTTGCCATGATAGCACCGACGATGGTGGTGGCCACAAAGATGTACCAGGTGTGTTCGATGTGAACAAATGCAGCAATTCCAGCAAGCAGCTTGACATCTCCTGCTCCCATGCCGCCAATCAAATGCAGGCCAAACAGCAGAGCCAGACCGAACAGTGTAGCCAAAAGGCTCCAGCCAAGTCCCGAGAATCCGCCAACCGCCGCGCTGTATATCCACCCGGAAACGATCAGAGGGTAGGTGATTTTGTTGGGTACCTTCAGGTACAGCCCATCAATCACGGCTGCTATTACCAAGGTTACGGATACGGTCCACATTACCCAATTGTCAACGATTTGTTCTACGATTGCATCCATTTCTTGTTCCCCATGGCTGGCACTGTGCTGGATAAGAGTGCCCTAAAGTGTATTTTCAAAGGTGTGACCCGATATCAAGGTGTCCCTTAGCGAAGGTTGATCATCCACACGAGTGCTGATGTCATTACCGTTCCCAGAAAGCAGGCCAGTTCCCACATTCCGGCTAGAGATTCAACGGGTATCAGGTAGGGTGTCATTATTTCTACTTGCCTTGCCGCCTAAGCTTGCGCGGTTTTGTTGTTTCAAAAATTAAGTTCATCTACGTTTGCGATTGACAAACACAGCCCGGTGATCGTGGGCAATCGCCCCGCAATCACCGGACAATTTGTTTGTTTGTCAGGCTTGCAATCAAGCCAAACCGGTAAACAGACTAGTTACCGGCAGCGTTCATGCCGTCAACAACGTCTTGGAACGTATCATTAGCGGTTGTACCGATAGTGGTGATAGTTCCCAAGCAAACCACAACGATCAACGCCAACATAACGGCGTATTCAACCGCAGTTGGTCCGTCCTCAGAAGCGAGGAAACGCTGTACCTTCAAGGCGAAATTCTTCATAGCAACTCTCCAATTGCGAGATACCCGCTTGGCGGGCGAACAGTGAAAATGAGCGCCTGAGAAAATCGAAGTTTCGCCACTTTCGATCTAACAAGCTACTCGACTAACAATTCCCACTTGAACTTCACAAGAAACTTAGGTCAAAATGAGGACCAGTCAAACGATGCGGCCCAAAACTTTCAGGAAACCGGACAAATTTTCCCTCAGCGCGCGTCCTCTCCCTGCCCTGCGTACTGCTCAACTGGCATAATCGCTACCAGTGGATTTTTCGTTTCCCTATGTCAGCCGTCACATCAAATTGCATAGTTCCATCATGCCGGCATTCAAGAGTCTATTTTTTTTAGCTAGTCGTCGGCAGATTTTGGGTATTGTCACGCTGATGGCAGGTTACATTCCGCTGATATTAGGAAGTGAAGTCTGGTCGGTGTTAGGACCGCCGCTGGCCATGTCCGTGACTACCCAGCTTTGGTCGATAAGACCGCGCACCGTGTCCACCATTCTGTTTTTAGCTTTCAGCTTGCTACTATTGGCTAGGTGGCAGTGGGCTTGGATTCCGTGGACGCATCTAATGGCCAGTCTATTGGTTCAGTTATCCATAGCCATTACCTATTGGCTGACTACCCGAAGCCCTCGAGGACTGTTCAAGACTACTCAGCGACTCAAGTCTCGGATCGAGAGACAACGATCGGAATTTGAACTGGCCCGCAGCGTGCAACAGGAGATGCTCAAGGGGTTTGAATCCAACCGAGATTTGTTGCTGGAGCATTTGCCCGTACACGTTGTACAAAAGGACGCGGCGGGGCGCTTCACCGATTGCAATCAATCGTTTTGTCAATTGCTGAAATTGCCAAAATCCGAAATCATCGGCAAGCGTGACATCGACCTATTTCCAACTCAGTCGGCTGAGAAGTTTGCCAGAGATGACCAGCAGGTGATGCGACTTGGAACTGTGTTTGACGATGTCGAACGTACCGAACTGCCCGACGGGACAACCACCTACATGCACGTTAGAAAGGCATCGCTGCATGACTTGAGTGGTGAAGTTTCGGGAGTCTTGATCATTTTTTGGGACGTTACGCGGGAACATTTGGCCAGTCAGGAACTTCGGCGAATTCAGTCGCTAACTCACGCCATCATTAACGCCACCCTAGATGCAGTTCTGTTAGTTGACATTGACGGATTTGTCCTGGAGGCCAACCCAGCATCGGAACTGGTGTTAGGTTACACTCGGGACCAGGTGGCCAGCCACCCGCCACTGGGTTCCATTTTACAAACGGCGCTAGTGGAACCTGGTCAGAGCTCCGCTCTGCCTAATGACTCACAGCAAACATACCAACGCAAGACATACCTCAGTCGCATCATGCAAGCTGCTACCGGGACTCGCATTGAAGCTCAAGTGCGCCGCAAGGATGACCAGTGGTTTGACGCTGAAATTTCTGCTCACCCGCTTTCCATTGAGGATAAACAACAGGGTTGGGCGTTGTTTCTTCGTGATATTACCGAGCGCAAGAACAGCGAGCAACAGCTTCGCAAGCTCAAAGAGGCCGCTGAACATGCTAACGCTGCCAAGAGCGAATTTGTAGCCAACATCAGCCACGAACTTCGGACGCCACTCACTGGAATCATTGGTTTGCTGGACCTGTTGCAACGCGGAGATATTGATAGTCGCCAACAAAATTACTTGCAATTGGCTCAAATGTCTTCTAACAATCTTTTGCGATTGATCGACGACCTGCTGGATTTCTCAAAGCTAGAAGCTGGGCAATTGGAACTGGAGCAGGCACCGTTTAGCCTACGTCAATGTGTCGAAGAGGC